>JAZOWJ010000031.1:0-9130 GCA_045659125.1 Acutalibacteraceae bacterium | reverse complement strand
TCGGGTATTTTCGGTTGGTTCACAGGCCCCATCACCTCTTTCGTCGGCATGATTATTCCGCTGTTGCTTCTCAGATTCGGTTTCAACAGCAACTGGGATGTTCTGTTTATTGATGCGGCAAGAAGAAGCATTATTGCAGTGCCGCTTCTTGTGGACGTGGTCGGCTTTGCATTGATGACCATCCCCTATTTGTTCTGGGATTACGACAGTGTGAAACAGAATATGGTTATGGAAGTGCTCAAACGCCGTGCGGAAGTGACCGCAAAGCAGGCTGAAGCCGAAGGTGTTTCCACCGACGGCAGTTATCTGGGTTAAGGAGGTGCAGACACAATGAGTAAAAAAGAAAAGAAAATGAACAACCCCAATGACCCCATTGTTCTGGACATTCCCGAGGAAGAAATCTGGACATACAGAGTGCCCGGACTTGCCGCACCGAGCATCGGCAAAACGCCGAAACACTACGGACTGAAAAAAGTGCTGCTTGCCCTTGTTATCATCGTTGCGGTTTCCTGCTCGTGCTATTTCAGCATCCGCACCGTGCAGAAAGACACCCTTGAATATGAAGCCGCAGCCGACGGCGGTCTGATGCTTTCCAAATTCAGCAACACGGGTTTTATTACCGAGCTTGATATCGACTATCATCAGGCCATTGAATACGATTCTGAAAATCCTGATGTCAACACCAATTTCAAGTTTGTGAAAGACGAAACACAGCCCGTCACATCCATCCGTGAATATGCGTTCAACTGTGACGAAAAGCTGAAGGTCGTCAACATCGGTGCAACCGTTACGGAAATCGATGCAAAATCGTTCTATTCCTGTTGGGCGCTTGAACGCATTGAGGTTGACGAAAACAACCCCAACTACTGCGATATCGACGGTGTGCTTTACAACAAGGATGTAACGGAAATCATCTGCTACCCCACCAACCACGACTTCTATTTAAGCAACAAATTCGGCTACAGCCAGTATGACGAAAACAACAACTGGCACGAGCCCGAGGGCGAAGAATACGATGCCTACAAGCTTGCTGTTTGCAACTATGTGCTTCCCTCCACGGTTACAAGAATCGGCGACCTTGCATTCAACTATGCATTCATCAAGGAGCTGTATGTTCCCGAAGGACTCAAGGAAATCGGCACACTCGGCCTGTTTGAAATGACTTCTCTGGAGCATATTTACAGCTATAAAACAGATAAGGAAGTGGCAAATACCGCATTCACAAGTCGTGCAGATCTCGGCGAAGTGTATCTGTCATTGCCCGAGGGACTTGAATACATCGGCTCCGATGCGTTCAGCTACAACCAGTCGATGACTTATATGTACATCCCCGAAAGCGTTACCTATATCGGGCACCACGCATTCTGGGACACCTGCTTCAAGCAGGACGGTGAGCTGCGTGCCGTAACGGAACTGAATGTTGCCCGTGACGAGGCGGCCTTCAAGGATGTAAAAACAGGCGACCAGTGGAGACCTGTTTACGAATACCTGCTGTTCTTCAAGAGCATCCCCGTAATCTACGGCGCTGAAAGACAGCCGCTCAACTGAATTCGAGTAAAAGAAAAAGCTTGCTGATCTGAACGGTCGGCAAGCTTTTTTCAGGACATGAAAATCGGGGCTGTCGGTGACAGCCCCGTAATCTATTTTAATGGCTTATGGTTGAAAAAATTATTCCTGTTCGGGCTCCAGGATGCCGTAGCCGCCGTCGTTACGGCGATAAACGACCGAGATAATGCCCGATTCGGCATTGCGGAACATATAGAACTGATGGCCGAGCAGATTCATCTGCAGAATGGCCTCGTCCACACTTTCGGGCTTGAGGGCGACGGTCTTGGTGCGCACAACATCGAAATCGACTTCCTCTTCCACGGTTTCAACGGGAGCAAAATCGTCAATCGAGCCGGAGTGCATTCTTTTTTCAACGCGGGTCTTGTTCTTACGGATCTGACGAACAAGGAGGTCTACACATTCGTCCAGAGCATCGTTCATATTTTCTGCTCTCTGCTGGGCACGGAACATGAGTCCGCCGGCACTCGTGACAGTGATTTCAACTGTCTGGGAGGTCTTTTCCACCGTAGCGGTTACCTTGGCAGAAGCATCCTCCCCGAAGAAGCGTTCAATTTTGGCAAGCTTCTTTTCTGCTCTTTCCTTGAAAGAGTCACGAGGTGTGCATTTTCTTCCGACGATTGTGATGTTCATTGTTACATCCCCTTTTGTATATATATTAACAGAATGAAATGCACAAATTGCATTCCTTTCTTCTGTTTCCGTTTTTAGTATATCACAAAAGGTGGGGATTGTAAAGAGCTTTTTATGAATTTTTTACAGTTAAGTTTAATTTAAGGTAAAAATTATGTCGAATATGCACAAGTCACAGCACAACTTCAACATGACGGGTCACATGGCAGCCGATATTGACAGCAACAGGAAGCCCTGCAATATGGGTCGGATAGGCTTCAATATTGACAGCCAGCGCCGTAATATCGCCGCCGAAGCCCTGACAGCCGATGCCGAGTGCATTGATTTTATCAAGCAGCTGCTGCTCCATATCCGCATAGAAGGAATCGGCATTGCGCACATCCGTATCACGGCAGAGTGCCTTTTTGGAAAGCAGGGCTGCATATTCAAAGTCACCGCCGATGCCGACACCGACCACCACAGGCGGACAAGGATTCGAGCCTGCCACACACACGACCTCTGTTACAAAATCCATAATCTCATCGGCTGACACGGTGGGATTGAACATTTTTATTTTGCTCATATTTTCACTGCCGAAACCCTTGGGTGCAACGGTGAGGGTGAGTTTATCCCCCGCAACGATGCGTGTATGAATGACCGCAGGAGTATTGTCATTTGTATTCACACGGCGCAAAGGGTCACTGACAATGCTTTTGCGCAGAAAGCCCTCCGTATAGCCCTGACGAACACCCTCATGCACGGCGGATTCAAAATCACCGCCGACAAGGTGCACCTCCTGTCCGATTTCACAAAAAATGACAGCCATACCTGTATCCTGACAAACAGGAATCTGCAATTCGTCGGCAGCCTGCATGTTTTTGCACATATCGCAGAAAATAGTTTTGGCAAGCGGATCGGTTTCGGTCTGTGCCCCTGCCTCGATGCAGCGCTGCAAGCTTTCGGGCAGATAGATATTTGCCTTTATGACCGCATCACGCACGGCCCTTGTGATTTGTGCACACTGAATCTCTCTCAAAATCAAAAACTTCCTTTCATGCTGTATAAAATGAAAAAGGCGGCAGAATTGCCGCCATAAAAAGCATAATTTATCGGTTGCCGTTTCCGCGGCGATTGGATCGCATTTCGGGAGAAGAACGGCGAAGATCGGACATTCTTTCATCACTGTCATGCTTGAATTTTGCCATCATGTCTTCAAAAGACATGGTAGCCGGATCCGCTGCAGGCGGTGTGCCCTGCCATGTGTTCGGACGCGACGGACGCGGATTGCGTCTGCGAGGACGCTCCTCAGCCGGAGCCGGCGGCAAGGCCTGCTTGATGGACAAGCTGATTTTGTTATTGTCATTCACGCCAAGCACCTTGACCTTGACGGTCTGACCTTCCGTGATATGATCCTTGATGTCGTTGACATAAGTGGCGGCAACCTCGGAAATATGAACCATGCCCGACTCCCCTGTGGGAAGCTTGACAAAGGCTCCGAATTTGGTCATTCCGGTGACCGTTCCTTCATAAATCTGGCCGATTTCTACCTGCATAAAATGCGGTGTTCCTCCTGCTTTTTATTAAAAATCATTTACCGGGGGTTACGTTGATGACCTTGGTTTCATCCGGATAACCGTAACCGAGCTCCCGTGCATGATATTCATACTGTTCGCGTTCATCTGCACCGTTGAGAATATACTCACGCTGTGCATTTGCTTCGCTGATGGATGCATCCTGCGAGCTGAGCTGCTCATATTTGTCTTCCAATGCTTCCACACCTGCATTGGTGGATACAAAAAGGAACAGCATGATGCAGATAGCCACAATGACAGCAAAAATCACAAACAGGCTGCGTTTTCTGCTTTTAAAAAGTTTCTCCATATGCTTTCCCTCCGTATTCAGTACAGTTCATTATACAGTAATTTTATTTTATTTGCAAGTCTTTTTTTGCATTTTCGGAATATTTTTTTTGCTTTTTTTGGATTTTTTCATACTTTTTTTCTGCTTTCGGGGCAACTTGTTTTTCATGCGCACAAAAATGCGATACCCCAGGCAGAATGCAGCCAACAGAGGACGCACAAAAAAACGACACCATTGTCGCTGCAGCCAATCGGCAAGGCGGAAGGTCAGGCGACCGGGAAAACAATACCACAAAAAAAAGCCGAAGGGCTGGGCCAACAGAATATAAGCACGGATGATGCCGAAATTATACACATAGCACAGCAAAAATGTCAGCAATGACCACACACAAAAAAATATCACATCCTCAGCAAACAGGCGGATTCTGCCCGGCGGATGCAGATGACGGAAAAACCGCAGAACATCCCACAGCACACCGCTGACCAGCCCGAGCAGCACCGCCCATGCAAGCGGCTCAAACTGTGCATTGTTGGGAATGCCGTAAATCATCGCAGCACCTTTTCAAACAAGCCCCTGGCACGCGGGCGGGCATCACTGTATTGCAGACTGCTGACCGTTCCGTTGAGCTCTGCTTCCGCTGTTTCAAGCGAGAGCCTTTCAATCTTCAGGCTGCTGCCGCGTACGGTCAGCTTACTGTCTGACAAATACAGAATCACACTCTGCTCATCAAAATTACCGATCTGCACAACACCGGACACATAAAGGGTTTTATTGTCTTCCATATGCAGTGTATGCGGCAGGTTCTTTTTTTCTTCCGGCATAAAATCCGCCTTCCTTCCAAAAATAATCAGTAATATATATGCCGTTTGCACAAAAGCTATTCTTTTGAATTGACAATATTGATGCAGGTGTGATAAAATATAAAAACAAACGAAAGGAGACAGATATATGGCTAATATTTTCACCAACACGGGCGACAAGATATTTGACCGCAACAAGTGGACCTACAGCCTTGGCGGTATCGGCCGTGACCTTGCCTATTCTCTTTACACCTATTTCCTGCTGACCTTCATTCTTTACACGAAGAACATCACGGATGCACAGTTTGCGCTCATCGGTGTTATCATTGTCATCTGCCGCATCTGGGACGGCATCAACGACCCTGTTATGGGCGGCATCATTGAAAACACCCGCTCCAGAATCGGTAAATTCAAGCCGTGGATCATCATCGGCTGCATCACCAACTCCGTTGTGCTTGTGCTGATTTATTCCCTGCCGCTGGACGGCACAGCCTTTGTGGTTGCCTTCACCTTCCTGTATCTGCTGTGGGACCTGACCTACACGATGAACGACATCGGCTATTGGTCCATGCTTCCCTCGCTGACAAGCGATCCCGAAAAGAGAGATATTCTTACCTCGTCTGCAAACCTGTGGGCAGGTCTGGGCACCATTCTTGCAAACGGCTTCATTCCGCTGTTCACCGTCGGCAGCATGGCCATCGGCGGCAATGCCATCACGGGCTACAGAACCGTTTCCATTGTCATTGCACTGCTGTTCATCGGCTGTCAGACACTCACCTGTGTCGGTGTCAAGGAACGCAATATTGCATCTGTTCCGCTTGAGGAACGCGTCGGCTTCAAGAAAATGATCCGCATCATCTTCAACAACAAGCAGGTGCTTTGGACCTCTCTGATTCTGCTGTTTGTCAACCTCAGCGGTGCGCTGCTGACGGCATTCGGCACAAATTATATTTACCTTTCCTACGGCTACGAGGGCTCGTTTGCATCCATCTTTGTTGTTTTTTACGGTGCCTCCTCTGCCATCAGTTATCTTATTTATCCTGCACTGTCCAAAAAATTCTCACGCATGGGCATGGTCCGCATTTCCTTCGGCCTGACCCTCATCGGCTATATTTGCTTCTTCCTGAGCGGCACACTGCTCAAGGGCACGGTTTCCTTTGCCTTCCTGTGTGCTGAATCGCTGTTCATCGGTCTCGGTTATTCGTTCTTCTACCTTGTTGCAGCCGTTTGCCTGTCCAACACCATTGAATACAACGAATACATGACCGGCAGCCGTGACGAAGCCATCATTTTCTCGGTGCGTCCGTTCATGTCCAAGATGAGCGCTTCTCTGCAGCAGGTCATCATTACGGTTGTGTATCTTGCCATCGGACTCAAGGGCATCACCGATCAGATTTCCGAAGCGGAAAACCTTGCAATCAGCAATCCCGATGCATTCGGCGGACTGACAAAGGAAGAATATGTTGCAAACATTCTTGCAGGTGCCGATGACGGCATGACACTGGCCCTTCGCATTGTTATGGCTGTTCTGCCCGTTGTTTTTATGGCAATCGCTTATGTAATCATCAAAAAGAAATACACCATTGACGAAAAAGAATACGACCGCATTCTCAAGGAGCTCGAGGCTCGTCATGCGGCTGACGAAAAATAAAAAATACACCGCAAAGGGGTCGGATCTGACAGCAGGTCCGCCCCTGTTTTTTTTGTTACAGAAAGAAGCATTTTGCACAAATATGCATTTTTAGACACGATGTATAAGTTTTCAACACAGTGTTGACTTCATCTCACACTGTGTGGTATAATAACCTTGTTATTCTGTAACAGGGAGAATAAAAAGATGGAAGACAAAAAAGACAACCGCCGTGTGCGATACACGAAAACAGTGCTTCGTGAAAGCCTGATTGAACTGCTGCAGACAAAGCCGATCAGCCGCATCACTGTGACGGACATCTGCACAAAAGCAGATCTGAACCGCGGCACCTTTTATAACTATTATTGCGATGCATATGACCTGCTTGCTCAAATTGAAGACAGTTTTTACAACAACCTGGCAAAGCAGCTTGAAAGATTCAAAACAGACGGCATTTCCGGAACCCTTCTTACGGAGCTTTTATCGACAATTGAACAAAATCGCGACCTTTGCAATGTACTGTTCAACATCAATGCTGACAAGACCTTTCTCAACCGCTTACTTGAGCTTATGAAAACCTACACATTTTCATACTGGGAGGAACACAATGTCAACAATCTGAACGAAGCGCAGATGGATTTGCTTTATTCTTATTTTTCAAACGGCGCTATCGGCATTCTCTGCCGCTGGATTGCAGGCGATTGGGATGTTTCCAAAGAGTACCTTGCAAAAACCATTCTCGCACTCGGCATCAAGGGTGCGGAATACTTTTTCAATGAGCAGACACAATCCCTTCCCGTTATTCGTCTGCAGGTCGAAAAAAACCAAAGAAACTGAACATTTTTTGTATCTTTTGTCTATTGCAAAAATATACCGTAACAGGTATTATATAATTTGGTAAAATTTATTAAGATGGGAGAGACTCCAATGAAGAAAACCGTATTCCTGACCGGCGGTACCGGTAACATGGGTTGGGCTGCCTTCCAGGAAATGCTCAAGCACCCCGACAAAATCAACATCAAGCTCCTTGCCCGTAAGAGCGACAAGAACAAGAAGCTGCTTGCTCCTTATGAATTCTACTCCAACGTAGAAATCGTCTGGGGTGACTTCATGGAATATGATGCCATCCTCAAGGGTGTAACAGGTGCAGACTATGTTCTTCACGTCGGCGGCATGGTATCCCCCGCTGCTGACTACAAGCCCTACTCCACCCAGAAAATCAATCCCGGTGCAGCTGCAAACATCTGCAAGGCCGTTCTTGAACAGCCCAACGCAGATGAAATCAAGGTTTGCTACATCGGTACTGTTGCCGAAACCGGCGACCGTAACATCCCGATCCATTGGGGCCGTTGCGGTGACCCGATCAAGGTTTCCGTTTATGACCACTATGCAATCTCCAAGGTTCTTGCAGAACGCATCTTTGTTGAAAGCGGCATCAAGAACTGGGTCGTTATGCGTCAGTCGGGTATTCTGTATCCCGATCTTCTGCACAACATGGAACCCATTATGTATCACGTTCCCCTCAACGGTATGCTTGAATGGTGTACGGTTGAAGACTCCGGCCGCCTGATGTGCAACCTTGTTCTCAAGGATTCCGACGGCTCCCTTCCCGAAGAATTCTGGAGAAGCTTCTATAACATCGGTTCCGGTAAGGAATTCCGTCTTACCAACTACGAATTCGAAGAGCTGCTGCTCGGCTGCATCGGCCTTGGCTCTCCCAAGACCCTGTTTGACCCCAACTGGTTCACCACCAAGAACTTCCACGGTCAGTACTATGCAGACGGCGACAAGCTGAACGATTATCTTGACTTCCGTGAGGACATCACTGCCAAGGATTATTTCGACAGAATGGCACAGCAGGTTGACTTCTACTTCCGTATTCCGAAGTACATCCCCACCAAGAAGCTTCTCGGCGCAGCTGCAAAGCCCTTCATGAAGAAGATTGCACAGACCGAAAAGTGGGGTACTCTTGACTGGATCAAGAACAAGGATCAGGATCGTCTGACCGCTTACTACGGCTCCTACGAGGAATGGGAAGCAATCCCGAAGAGCTGGAAGAACTATCTTCTTATCTCCCCCGAAAAGGCATCCGAGGCTGCAGAGCTTTACAAGCTTGACCACGGTTATGATGAGTCCAAGCCCGAAGCAGAATGGACCCTTGAAGACATGCAGAAGGCTGCTGAATTCAGAGGCGGCTCTGTTGTCAGCAAGAAGATGACCAAGGGCGACCTTGTTACCAAGCTCACCTGGAAGTGCGGTCTTTGCGGCGAAGAATTCGAAGCAAGCCCCACCCTCATCCTCAAGGGCGGTCACTGGTGCCCGCATTGCTACCTGCCCGGCATCGGCAAGAACTGGCACTATGACGAAATCGCCAAGAGCAATCCCTTCTTTGCACAGGTATGGTACACCAACCACTCAATCGACGAAAACAATGTTTATGATTTCGATGAAATCTTTGACGGTTGGGAAAAGAAGAAATAAAATTTTTTGATTTATGGTGCAGTTCCGATTATTCGGAATTGCACTTTTTTTGTTTGTGTTGTATAATTCAATCAGAAATTGATTGTAAAAGGTGTTTTTATGCAATATAAACTGATAATATTTGATCTGGACGGTACGGTGCTTGATACTCTTGATGACCTTACCGATTCCGTAAATTATT
>JAZOWJ010000030.1:0-1594 GCA_045659125.1 Acutalibacteraceae bacterium | reverse complement strand
GTCAAGCAGAGTGTTGTCGGCTACGGACGGGCCGAAAAAAAACAGGTGCAGGAAATGACCCGCATTATTCTCAATCTCAATGCCGTGCCCAAGCCTGATGATACCGCCGATGCATTGGCGCTTGCCATTTGTCACGGACATGCAAGCGGCTCATCGCTGGGAAGATTACTGCAGAATAAATAACATAAATTTGTGAACTATAAAATAAACTGATGAGGTGAAGATATGTTTTACAGCCTGACCGGAAAAGTTGTTTTTGCGGATGCAACGAGCATTGCAGTGGATTGTCATGGTGTTGCTTATCGTTGCTTTGCAACCATGAATACCCTTAAACGCACCGCGCAGACGGGGGCTACGGTCACACTGTATACTTATCTTGCCGTGCGTGAGGATGCGATGGAGCTGTATGGCTTTGCCGAGCAAGAGGAGCTTGACTTCTTCAAGCTGCTCATCGGTGTATCGGGAGTTGGTCCGAAAGCCGCACTTGCCATTCTGTCGGAGCTCACACCTGCACAATTGAGCATGAGCATCGCATCGGGCGATGTCAAGAGTATCACCCGTGCAAACGGTGTCGGTCCGAAAATCGCACAGCGTGTGGTGCTCGAGCTTAAAGACAAGATTGTCAAAAATGTTCCCGCCGGTGTTTCCTCTGCCCAGCTTGAAAGCATGGCGAATACTGCACAGCAGGGAAGCGCAAGTGCGGAAGCGGTCAGCGCCCTGGTTGCACTCGGTTACGCACAAACGGAGGCTGCCCGTGCGGTCGCAAGAGCAGATATCAATCTTTCTGTTGAAGATATGATCAAATTTGCATTAAAAGAACTGATGAGAGGGGTGTAAGCCGTGTTTGATGAAAATGAATTGTTTGACGGACGTTTGTCTTCGCCCGAGTTTAACTCCTTTGATTCGGATACGGAAATCAGCCTTCGTCCGAAAACACTGGATGAATATATCGGTCAGGAAAAGGTAAAGGAAAACCTGAAAATTTATATGGAAGCGGCAAAGCAGCGCAGTGAAACACTTGACCATGTCCTGCTTTACGGCCCTCCCGGCCTGGGTAAAACAACCCTTGCAGGCATCATTGCAAACACCATGGATGTGCAGATTCGTGTCACCTCCGGTCCTGCCATTGAAAAGCCGGGTGATCTTGCCGCACTGTTGACCAACCTCAATGCAGGTGATGTTCTGTTCATAGACGAAATTCACCGTCTTTCCCGTTCGGTAGAAGAGGTGCTGTATCCTGCCATGGAGGATAAGGTGATTGATATTATCATCGGCAAGGGACCTTCAGCCCGTTCCATTCGCCTGGATCTGCAGCCGTTTACCCTTGTCGGTGCAACCACAAGAGCAGGGCAGCTGACAGCACCGCTTCGTGACCGTTTCGGTGTTATTCTTCGCCTTGAGCTGTATACGCACGAGGAGCTCGCGAGCATTGTCAGCCGAAGTGCCGCCATTCTCGGCATTGAAATAGAGCCTGACGGTGCGCTCGAAATTGCATCCCGTTCAAGAGGCACACCGCGTATTGCAAACAGACTTCTGCGCAGATGTCGTGACTTTGCACAGGTTGTCGGCAGCGGTGTTATCACCGTTCAGGATG
>JAZOWJ010000029.1:0-5836 GCA_045659125.1 Acutalibacteraceae bacterium | reverse complement strand
CCTCAAGGAGCTTGTCGGCATACTCCGTGATACGAAGATACCAAACGTCCTTGGACTTCTGAACGATATCGCTGTGGCAGATATCGCAGTAGCCGCCATGTGAGTCCTCGTTTGGAAGAACAACCTTACAGGAGGAGCAGTAGTTAACAAGAGTCTTGTCTCTGAAAGCAAGGCCGTGCTCAAACATTTTGAGGAAAATCCACTGTGTCCACTTGTAGTAGTCCTTTTCGGTTGTGTCGATAACCTTTGACCAGTCAAACGAGAAGCCGACTCTGCGAAGCTGGCTTGTGAAATTTTTGATGTTGTTATCGGTAACTATTCTGGGGTGGGTGTTGGTCTTTATTGCATAGTTTTCGGTGGGCAGGCCGTAAGCGTCAAAGCCGATGGGGAACAGAACGTTGTAGCCTTCCATTCTTCTCTTACGGGAAACAACCTCAAGACCCGAATAAGCCTTGATGTGGCCGACGTGCATGCCTGCACCCGAGGGATAGGGGAATTCTACAAGGCCGTAAAATTTCGGCTTTGAGAAATCGTCCTTTGCTTCGAAGATTTTTGCTTCTTCCCAGCGCTGCTGCCATTTGGCTTCGCTTGTTTTGAAATCGTAGTTCATAGCTGTATTATCCTTTCAGATTATTCGTCAATCAGATGTTCAATATCAACAGGCTCTGCATCGCCCCAAAGTCGCTCGAGATTGTAGGTATCTCTGACATCGGGCATAAAAACGTGCACAAGCACATCGTAGCAGTCAATAAGAATCCAGCCTGTGGCTCTGCCCTCAATACTGCGGATTTCAAAGCCTGCTTCCTCGAGCTTGAATTCCACTTCCTCTGCAAGAGAACGCACATGGGTGTTGGAGGTGCCGCCTGCGATGACAAAATAGTCACCGATGCTTGTCAGCTCTGCAACCTTGAGAACCTGAATCTCTTTTGCCTTTTTGTCATCGAGTGCTTTGACGATGACTTCTATTTTTTTATCCATTTTTATTCCTTCTTTCCTTTTCGGATAACTTAATCAAGCATATATCATTAAAAGCATGGATTGTGTCGGGATGAACGGGCAGCAGGGCATTGACAAGCTCGTCAATGGTGAAGCGAAGCCCCTCCTCCATGCAATATTCCAGGCTGATTCTGACACGCTCACGCATGTCATCCACACCGGGGTAATTGCGTTCGGCTGAAATAAAATCTGCGCAGAACACGATTTTTTCAAGCAGGCTCATACCTGCCCTGCCCGTGGTGTGATAACGCACGGCCGAGATAAAATCCGCATCAAAGCCGTATTGCTTCTGCAGATAAACACTGCCTGCCATGGCATGCCATAATTTCGGTGCATTGCGCTCACAATCGGTCAGTGTGATGCCGTTTTCTTCAAAAAATGCAAGTGTTTTTTCCTTGGTTTCATTCTTGAAAATATCGTGCAACAGACCTGTGTAGTATGCCTTTTCTTCATCTTCACCATACATTTTTGCCAATTCCCGACAGGTGTCGGCAACATTGACGGAATGGGTAAAGCGGTAATCGTCAAGACGTGCACGCAGGTCAGCAAGATATCTTTCCTTTTCGTAATTCACGTTCAATTTCCTTCGGTGTAAAGATTGTTTTTCAGTATATATTCTTTTACTGTGCCGAGCAGAAATGCATCGGTGCTTTTTCCGTTTGACAGGGCGTCGCGGATTTCGGTGGAGCTGATTTCCAACGGCACAAAGGGAAAAATGCCGACCCTGCCTGCCGAGCGCAGGTTATTTTCTGCAAACTCCTCGAGCTCCTGCAGGGGGTCCTCGTCACAACGCGAAACCGCACAAAGGGTGCACAGCTGCAGAATATCCTGCCAGCGATGCCAACGGTTGAAGCTTAAGAGCATATCCGAGCCGATAATCAGAAACAGCTCGTCATCCGCGTATTGCTCCTTGAGTGCGGTCAGGGTGTTGACGGTGTAGGAGGTTTCACCTTTTGCAATTTCAAGGTCACTGACCTCATACTGTTCGCAGTCCGCAAATGCCAGACGGCACATATTGAGCCTGTGCAAGGGTGCAACACTTCCCTGCCTGCCTGCTTTGAAGGGGGACACAAAGGCAGGCATGATAATCAGCTTATCGAGAGACAAGGTGCTGCACATAAAATCGGCTAATTTCCTGTGGCCGAGGTGCACGGGATTGAATGAGCCGCCGTAGATGCCGATTCTCATTTTTTACCTCTGCCGTTGCGACCCTGACGGTTGCTTCTGCCGCCACGGTCGGAGGAGTAAGACTTTTCCTCCTTTTCACGGCGGTCCGTCTTTTTGGCAGCCTCTTTTTTTGCATAAGCGATTGCTTTTTTGACACCGGGCTTTCTGCGCGGGTCGGTTTTTGCCTTTTTGGGCTCTGTCTTGTGCAGCTCGGGATTTTCACGATAAAGCACCATGATATTACCGATGACCTGCACAACATCTGCGTTCAGATGGGCTGCAATTTCGTCGGCAGCAGTGCGTGCATCCACGGGTGAGGATTCACGCAGGATTTTGATTTTCATAAGCTCTCTGAGGGCAATTGCACCCTCGAGCTGTGCTAAAAATTCAGGGGTCAGGCCGTTTTTACCGACCTGAAAAATCGGTTCAAGCGAATTGGCTTGTCCGCGCAATTCGGCTCTTTGTTTGCTTGTAAGCATGGTTTTCTCCTTTGCGGAGCGAAAAGGAGAAAAAATGCAAAATGCTTCTTTTGCTTTGCAAAAAATGCAAAATGCAAAATGCAAAATGCAAAATTTCGGGTCGCTTCGCTCCGAATTATAGATTATTATTTGAATATTGTCTTGCGGCTTTGTATGTTACTTGATTTTTTCAGCAAGGGCTGCCGCAAAGCTGCGCAGTGCGTTTCCGCGGTGGCTGATTGCATCCTTCTGTTCAGCGGAAAGCTCGGCAAAGCTGCCGTTTTCGGTGTAGAAAATCGGGTCAAAGCCAAAGCCGTTGTCGCCCTTGGGCTCGTAGCCGATATAACCCTCGCATTTGCCCTCGGCAACAAGCTCGCTGCCGTCGGGGAACACGCAGACCACACAGCTGACAAATCGGGCTGTGCGTTTTTCAAGCGGTACACCATCAAGCTCCTTTACGAGCATTGCCATTTTTTCGGGATAAGAAAGGTCTTCCCCACCGTAACGGGCGGAATACACACCGGGTCTGCCGTCGAGTGCATCGACCACAAGTCCCGAATCGTCTGCGATGCAGGCAAGAGAGCTGTCCTTGCAGCCGCTTGCAGCCTTGATGCGTGCATTTTCATAAAAGGTTGTGCCTGTTTCCTCGGCTTCAATCAAATTGACACCGATTTCATCTGCAAGAAGCACACGCACACCCAAGGGGGCAAGAATGCGCTGCAGCTCCTCGCGTTTTTTCAAATTATGAGTGGCGATTAAAAAGTCCAAACAGACCTCTCCTCTTCTTTTCTTCGGGTTTCTTCTGTGCTGCCTCTGCAGCGGCCTTTTCGGCGGCAAGACGGTCAGCTTCTGCCTTTTCGGCTGCAAGACGCTCTGCTTCCGCTTTTTCGGCAGCCAGCTTTTCTGCAGCAGCCTTTGCTGCGGCAAGACGCTCGGACTGTGCCCTTTCAGCTGCAATGCGTGCTTCCTCGGCAAGTCTTTCTGCCTCTGCTGCAATGCGTGCCTCTTCGGCTGCCTGTTCGGCGGCGATTCTTTCTGCCTCAGCCTTTTCGGCGGCAATGCGCTCTTCTTCAGCCTTTATTGCAGCTTCGCGTTCTCTTTGTGCTGCTTCAAGCTCTCCTTGAGCTGCGATTTCGCTACCTGCTTGATCTGCTTCGTTTCCGCCTTGAACAGCTTCTTCTGCTGCTTCTTCGACGTCTTCAGCGCTCTCTTCGCCTCGAGCTTCGCAGCCTTCGCTCTGCGCTTCTTCTGCTCCTTCGTAAGTCTCCGGTTCCTCGTCAGCGATGTCTTCGCCTGATTCATCTCCGATTGCAGAATAGACTTGGAGTATTTCTTCAAAAGCCTTCCTAAGCTCCCCGTCAGAATCGGAATCAAGGTCGTCCAGATGGTATTCTGTTGCTCCGTTTTCTTTGATGTACTTTTCAATTTCCGCATCCTCCTGTGTATGGTCTTCACCCTCTACGAACAAGCTCTTGGCAAAGGCGGCAGGGTCAAACGGCTGCAAATCCTCGATTGCTTCGCCGACGCCGATGAACTTGACGGGCAGTTTGAGTTCGTTTTTAATGGAAAGGACAACACCGCCGCGGGCCGTGCCGTCAAGCTTTGTGAGAACAATACCTGTAAGCTCTGCAACACCCATGAATTCGCGTGCCTGATTGACAGCATTCTGACCGGTGGTGGCATCGAGAACAAGCAGGATTTCACGGTCGGAATAGGGCAGCTCACGGTCGATAATGCGATAGATTTTTGCAAGCTCGTCCATAAGATTTTTCTTGTTATGAAGTCTGCCTGCGGTGTCACAGATGATGATGTCGCAATCTCTTGCCTTACCTGCGGCAATGGTGTCGAAAATAACGGCTGCAGGGTCTGCACCCTCCTTGTGCTTGACAATGTCAACACCTGCACGGTTTGCCCATTCATCAAGCTGCTCAATGGCAGCTGCACGGAAGGTATCAGCCGCACCGAGGATAACCTTTTTTCCCTCTGCCTTATACATGGAGGCAAGCTTGCCGATGGTGGTGGTTTTGCCGACACCGTTGACACCGATCATCAGCAGAATGGACGGAATGGTGATCAGTCCCATATCCTCACCGCCGTCAAGCAGCTCGGCAATGATGTTCTGCAGCTCTGCCTTGATCTGATCGGGCTTCTTGATGCGTTCGGATTTCACACGGGAACGAAGCTCCTCAACGACCGTAACGGCGGTTTCAACGCCGACGTCGGACATAACAAGAATTTCCTCGAGCTCCATAAACAGGTCATCGGAAAATTCGTCGAACGAATCGAGCATTTCATCGATGGCACCTGACATCTTGTTGCGGGTCTTGGACAGACCGAAGTTGATTTTTTTGAATATAGCCATTTATATTTCTCCTTTGAATAGGACTTAATTCTCTAACCCCAATTGCTTTGCCATTTCGGCGGTGTGCAGCTCGAGCAGCTTGGAAACGCCCTCCTCCTGCATGGTGACACCGTAGAGCACATCGGCCTCCTCCATGGTACCGCGGCGATGGGTGATGAGAATAAACTGTGTTTCGTTGGTAAGTCCGCGCACGAACTGTGCAAAACGGGCGACGTTGACATCGTCAAGGGCTGCTTCGACCTCGTCGAAGATGCAGAACGGTGCAGGGGTGACCTTCAGGATTGCAAACAGCAGTGCAATCGCACAAAGTCCCTTCTCACCGCCCGAAAGAAGCGAAAGGCTGCGGACATTTTTACCCGGGGGCTGTGCCTTGATTTCAATGCCGCATTCGAGAATGTCGCTTTCATCCTCAAGGATAAGCTCTGCCGAGCCGCCATTGAAGATCTGCACAAAGGTCTGCTTGAAGCTTTCATTGATCTGCGTGAAGCGCTCACGGAAGCGCACAGCCATGTTTTCGGTCAGCTCTGCAATCAGACGAAGCAGCTCTGCCTTGCTCTTTTCGGCATCACTGACCTGCTCGGACAGGAAGGTGTAGCGCTCGCTGACCTCCTTGTATTCCTCGATTGCAGCCACATTGACACTGCCCAGTGCCTTGATTGCGTGCTTCAATTCGCTCAATCGCTTTTGTGCCTGCGAATGGCTTTCCAGCGCAATTCCGAGGTCGGCGGCCTCCCTGCGGGTCAGACCGTATTCCTCAAACAGCTTGCGCTCGATTTCCTGTGCATCGCGTTCGATGGCGGCAAGCTTTTCTTCGAGTCGAACAAGATCTGCAGTGATCTTTTCACGGTCTGCG
>JAZOWJ010000028.1:0-3803 GCA_045659125.1 Acutalibacteraceae bacterium | reverse complement strand
AGAATGTCTTTCTGTCTTTCGGAGAATTCGGTGGTCAGCTCATACTGCTCATTCTTTGTTTTGTTGATGAGAATTGCATTTGTGTTTTCTGCAACCGAGGTGCGGATATTCTGCAGAACAATTTCGTCACCCTGTTCGATGCGTTCATAGTCCTCGGCATTGACAAAGGTCAGAGGAAGAATGCCGGAGTTGATGAGGTTTGCCTTGTGCATTCTTGCAAAGGAAACAGCAACAACGGCACGGATGCCGAGATACAGCGGCACGAGTGCTGCGTGTTCACGCGAGGAGCCCTGTCCGTAGTTTGCACCGCCGATGATAATACCGGATTTTTCCTGTTTGCACCGCTCTGCAAAAGATTCATCGCAAACCGCAAAGCAGAACTGTGACAGATGCGGTACATTGGAACGGTAGGGGAGAATCTTTGCACCTGCAGGCATGATGTGGTCGGTGGTGATGTTGTCGCCGACCTTCAGAAGCACCTTGCTTTCAATACTTTCCTCGAGTGCCTTGCCGGTGGGTACTTCTTTGATATTCGGACCGTAAATAACTTCGCATTCCTTATAATTGTCAGCAGAACTCGGAAGTGCTACCATGTTGTCATTGATAGTGAAGTATTCGGGCATATTGATTTCGGGCATGTCGCCGAGCATGGTCGGGTCAGACAGGTAGCCGTTGATTGCAGAAAGTGCAGCAACCTCGGGGCTGACAAGGTAAACACCTGCATCAGCAGTACCGGAGCGGCCGAGGAAGTTACGGTTGAAGGTACGCAGGGAGATACCTGCGGAATTGGGGGATTGGCCCATACCGATGCAAGGACCGCAAGCGCTTTCAAGAATTCTTGCACCTGCATCAATCATGTCTGCCAATGCACCGTTTGCTGCAAGCATATTCAGAACCTGCTTTGAGCCGGGAGCAATGGAAAGGCTGACGGACGGATGAACGGTCTTGCCCTTGAGAATGGCAGCAACCTTGAGCATGTCAAACAAAGAGGAGTTCGTGCAAGAGCCGATGCAGACCTGATCGATTTTCAGCTGACCGATTTCTTCAACGGTCTTTACATTGTCGGGCATGTGCGGCATGGCAGCCATCGGACGAAGTGCAGAAAGATCAATATTGATTTCTTCATCGTAAACAGCATCCTCGTCAGCTGCAAGAGGAACGTAAACCTCTTCGCGTCTTTGTGCTCTGAGGAATGCTCGTGTGATTTCGTCGGACGGGAAGATGGAAGTGGTTGCGCCGAGCTCGGCACCCATGTTTGTGATGGTAGCTCTTTCGGGAACGGAGAGTGTCTTGACACCATCTCCTGTGTATTCAATGATTTTGCCGACACCACCCTTGACGGACATGATGCGCAGCACCTCAAGAATAACATCCTTTGCAGCAACCCACGGACTGAGCTTGCCTGTCAGGTTTACTTTAACAATTTTCGGCATGGGAATATAGTAGGTGCCGCCACCCATTGCAACAGCAACGTCAAGACCGCCTGCGCCCATTGCAAGCATACCGATACCGCCGCCTGTGGGGGTATGGCTGTCAGAGCCGAGCAGGGTCTTGCCGGGAATACCGAAGCGCTCAAGGTGAACCTGATGGCAGATGCCGTTGCCGGGACGCGAAAAACGGATACCGCGTTTGTATGCAACAGTCTGAATGAATCTGTGATCGTCTGCATTTTCAAAGCCGTTCTGCAGGGTGTTGTGATCTATGTAAGCAACCGAAAGCTCAGTTTTAACTCTTTCAATACCCATTGCCTCAAATTGAAGATAAGCCATAGTGCCGGTTGCATCCTGTGTCAGCGTCTGGTCAATACGAAGTCCGATTTCCGAACCGGGGATCATTTCGCCGCAAACAAGGTGACTGCTGATAATTTTTTGTGCTAATGTCAGTCCCATAAAATTTGCCTCCTTAAAAATATACCGGAATATTATATTACTTTATTTTTAATATGTCAACTCATATTAAATATTTTAAATTAAACTTGAAAAAAAATAATAATTATGTTATACTTTATTATAATCGCCTTAATATCGCCCATAATGGCATTGAGGTGATTGTTATGCATCATGCAGATGCTTTGATTTCTGCAAAAAACTTCACGGTGATGAACGAATCGCAGGCCTCTGAAGAAGCCAATGAAACGGTTACCGATTCGGACGGTGCGGTCGTTTTTAAGAAAAACGGCAAAACCTTTTATTGCCTGACCATCATCGGTCAAATTGAAGGACATTATATTCTTTCCCCGCAGAACAAAACCACAAAATATGAGCACCTGATTCCAAAGCTGGTCGCTGTGGAGGAAAAGGATGAAATAGACGGCCTGCTGGTGATTCTCAATACGGTCGGTGGTGACATTGAGGCAGGACTTGCAATCGCAGAGCTGATTGCAGGCATGCGAAAGCCTGTTGTGTCCTTTGTGCTTGGCGGTGGGCATTCTATCGGTGTGCCGTTGGCAGTATCTGCAAAAAAGTCCTTTATAGCCAAATCCGCAACCATGACCCTGCATCCTGTGCGAATGAACGGAACGGTGCTCGGTGTGCAGCAGCAGCTGAATTATTTTCAGAATATACAAGAGCGAATCGTCCGCTTCGTTGCTGAAAATTCCGCAATTTCTGCTGACCGCTTCCGTGCTCTGATGCTGCAATCGGGTGAGCTTGTGATGGATCTCGGATGTGTGCTCAACGGCGAACGGGCTGTGAGTGAGGGCTTGATTGACCATGTCGGCTCCCTTCGTGATGTTCTTACGGTACTTGAAGAAATGGCAGAAAAAGAAGCATAAAAACAAGAGGCTTGCCTTTTGTTTTACATAAATGAGCAAGATTGTGAAACATAAAAGGAGATATAATTTTGGCACAGCAAACAAAGAAAACCACGCAGACCAATAAGGCTTCTGCAACAAGAAGCACTGCACAAAAAAAGAAAACAACCTCAAAAAAAGGCAGTTCTAAGAAGAAAACAAACAAAAGAAAAAAGCAAAAAACCTTATATGACATCGTTGCGCAGGAATCCTTTATTTACATATTGATGCTCCTGCTGGGTGTTGTTCTGCTGTTGCTTACCTTCCTCAACGGCGGCTTTATGACACCTTGGAACAAGCTGCGCAGCTGCTATTTCGGCATTCTCGGCCTGAATGGATTTGTTGCACCGTTCCTTTTGCTGTTCCGTGCCATCATGGGCATTGCAGGCCATGACAAGTTCAGCTACCGCATAAAATCGATCTGGATCTTTGTCGGTGTGCTTCTTGTCGGTTCAATCAGCTTTGTCGGTACACAGGCTCATCCTGCCGTTTCCTACGGTGAAAGTTTGGCTGAGGTTCTCAGCTCACTCTGGGTCGGTAGTCAATCCTTCTTTGTCACATCAAGCGGCTTGTTCTCAGCTGTTGTCGGCGGTGCACTTTTTGCACTCGGACAGAATCGTATACTTGCCAATGTTCTGTTGGTGCTGCTGCTTATTGTTGACATCATGCTTCTGTTCAGTCTGACCCCGCAACGCATTTATCAGAAGCTTGAAAATCCCATGGAGCAAATGGCATATCTGATCCGACGCAATCATGAGAATGCGATGGAGAAAAAGGAAAGGGAAGCTGCAGACCGTCAGGCAAGAGGCGGTGCATCCCGTGAAAGAACACCGCGCAATACTGCGGCTGAAGATGCAAGAAAAAGTCATGATTCTGCAACAGCTGAAAATGCTCGTCGTGCAAGGGGGGCCAAGGCAGCTGTAAGCGCCGCTGAAGACGTCGAGCAGCCTGCAAAGAGTCCCGTTACTGCTGCCAGCACAAAGGCGCTGATTGAAGAATTTGAAAGAGATTT
>JAZOWJ010000027.1:0-25835 GCA_045659125.1 Acutalibacteraceae bacterium | reverse complement strand
TTGGTACGGCAATAGCACTCGGATTTGCAAAAATCGGCTGCTTCAGCTATGGCTGCTGCTACGGAGTTTCTTGTGATTTCGGTTTTGTCAATCGACTGACAGGGCAGACCGCATTCCCCGTTCAGCTTGCCGAAGCAGCTTGCTGTTTTGTGCTTGCCGCTGTGCTCGTTTGGCTTGCGCACAGTGGAAAATGCAAGGGATTTATGTTCCCGATTACGCAAATTGCTTATTCTGTTCCGCGGTTTTTTCTTGAATTTTTACGGCATTATGATTACGCAGTGGAAGGGGATATCCTCCTGCAGTTGTCCGTCTGGCAGTGGTTTTCGGTACTGACAACCCTCATCGGACTCAGCTGGCTTGTGCTGAAAAAGAAAAAACAAGCCTGATCTGTACATTACATTATAATATATATACATATAGCCTCTCCGTTTTTTTTCGGAGAGGCTATGTTTTTTTATTCGAGCACCGTCAGCAGAATGCCGCGGGAAAGCTTTTCTTGTTTACAGTTGAACATTTCTTTCATAACAGCTGCCTTCTCTTCTGCCATTTTGAAGCTGACACCGTAGTCGGAACGGGGAATAACGGCACTGATATAAATGTATTTCGGTTTCTTTTCGGGATTCAGCTCGTAATATGCTTCCAATCTTTCGGGTTCAAAGCTCAATTGCCATGCAGAATATGTGCCGAACGGACGGTCGATATACAAATACAGCCATGTCATATCCGACAAAATCAGCACAGGATCATCTTCGGAACTTTTTTGCTTGATTTCGTCAAGATCCGCAAGACTCAAATTGAATGTGCCGATAAGTCGCTTTTCAATATACAAATTTTCATAAGGACCGCTTTCAATCTTTGCGGCATTTTCCGTGTTTGTCGTGGCGATTCGCACAACTGCAGTGCCCTGCAGTGCAAGCTGCAGGCAAATGAACAGGCAAATTGCAGCTGCAGCAATTTTTTTCAGCACGAATTTGCATTCAGGCTCTTCGGTCTTGAGCTCATGGACAAAATCACGAACGAAGAAAACACCTGCGATATTTGTTATAGCAAGCCCCCATGCAGGTGCTTCTGCGAGCAGATTGGAAGCCATAATTTGTGATAAGGTTGCAAGAAATCCGGGAAGCCAGAAGCAATAAAACAGCTTTTTGTTTTTATGTTGCGTCAAAATATAGGACAAAACGCACAGCAGTGTCAGCGGCAGGGAATAAACAAAGACAGATGCGCCGTTGTGCAGAAGATTGATAGCAAAGCAGACTAAATAAAATGCACTCACAGCAAAACCGAGCAGCGCGAACACTGTTTTGTGCTTGCAGTCCGTTCGTTTTTTGTCAGCTGCGATGGCAGCAAACAGCAGTGCAGGCAGAAAGGAAAGGCCGTAGCTCACGGTATGAAAGCCCTTCACCATTTCCTTTGCCTTGTACACCGCAATGATAATCGGGGAATCGAGATTCTGATGCTCCGAATCGGTCAGAAGATGCTTGAAATTGTCCGCAAAGGCTTGCAATGTACCGCCGGTGGCAAAGAAAAATACTATGCTGACAATTGCAATGCTGCAGATGCCGCAGAAAAACAGAAGAAATGCCTTGTTGCTGAAAAAGAAATCATGTTCGGGCTTTGCTTCGGGATATTTGCGTGGCTTTTTGTTGTTTTTTTGGCGGCTCTTGTTAGAAAGTGCAATGTTTTTTCTGTGAAAATCACTTGTTCTGTATCGGATGATGAGAAGAATGAAGGTATAAATGAAAAAAATGACACAGAAAAACGGGTTGCACACACACGCACAAGCATAAGTGATGCCTGCAAGAACATAATAAATCGTCTTTTGCTTGCTGCAGATGGTCAACAACAGCAGGCCGGTGGCAATGATGAACAGTGCAAACAGGGAATTGTAGCTCAGATTCATGATCCACATCGGGGTCTGCAGGTAGAACAGGAGGGATGCAGCAATGGCCCATGGTCCTTTTTTACGGAAAAACGCATAAATTCCTGCAGCAGCACCTGTGTGAATGCACAGATAAAGGCTTCTCAACAGCAAGATAATTCCGTCGGTGGAGCCTTTCAGTGCAATCGCAGCCTTGACCGGAAGACACATAAACAGTGATGAAAACTGCGACAGGTGCCATTCATCTGCCACAAGGCTGTCACCGTTGAGCAAGCGCAGGGCAATGGTCGGATAAAATGCCTCATCCACATAGCCGGGCGTTTTTAATATGTAAAATGAATAAACCACCGCACAGAACAGCAGTGAAAAAATGAATATAATATCCGTTTTTTTAATCCTTACGGCAGGCATTGCAGATCACTTCCTTACATTACATTATATATATAGGGTCTTATTCTGTCAACCAAAAAAGAGCAGGCCCCCTCTTTTCTCTGTTCACAGCAGTAAAAAGGCGACTTGTGGTTGACTTTATATTCATATACAGCATATTGTTAGCAAAAACTTACTTTTGTGCAGGCTTCGTATATTTGCACAAAAGCAGTATCTATATTTGTGCATACTTTTTGCTGAAAACAACTTGAAAACTTGACGAGAATGGTGTATAATGTCTATCGTATGATAGTGTCTAAAGGTGTAATTTTATCTAATATCAGTAAAATTATGCATTTAGATCATCTTCAATTTCAAGTCAGAAAAGGAGAAATGACTATGAAACGAGTTCTCAGAAACACATTGTGCGTGTTCCTGGCATTTGTTATGGCGTTCAGCAGTTTCCAGATGAGCGCCGGTAACATTGCAGAAAAGCTCGGGCTGAGTCTGTCCGCTGAAGCGGCAACATCGGCTTCGATTGATTCTGCGCTGAACCAGGCACACCAGGTCGGTGGCGGAACCGTCAAGGCTTTCCTTGAAAGCGGCGGAACCGAAAGCGGAAACGCTTACACCGTCGGCGGCGCATCGAAGGCAGACTTTGATGCAGCAGCTGAAGCCTTTGCATACATGCAGGGCAACCAGGGAAACAAAAACTACACAACAGCAAATCTGTATAGCAGTCTTTCGCAGAATGATGCTGTTCGTCGTCTTGTTAACCCGAACGGTGATACACCGCGTAACAGCAGCAACAAATTGGCAATCGGTACGGGTACTGCGACCAACAAAGGCAGTGCTCCCACATCGACAACGATCAATTCTAATGGTAATAGCCTTTCTGCATTCGACAAGAAGGTTACCCTGAACGCAACGGTTGCTTCCTACATCAGCTCGTTCACGGACTATAAGAACATCGGTACAATTTATACCCAGGTGTCTTATGCCTATACCAATGGTGTTGCTACGGAAATCCAGAACAGCACTACATCATCCACAAGCTATTGGGAAGAAAAATCTTGTGACACTGTTACCGCTTCCGGTACGGATACATACTACACTCTGAATCAGACGCAGTATGCATGGCATTACCTGTCTTCTGCAAGGGAAACCTCCAGAGTTGCTGATAACTCCGGTGCTGCTGCAGCAATCAAGACATACGGTGACTATGTAACAGGTAACACAACCTTCCTTGCTCACTACAACCAGTGGCTTGAAAAAGGTAATGACTATATCTATGCTCTTGATGCCAACACCCTTCAGTCTTTGATGGATGCTTATGATGCAGTCAATGCTCCGTTCGAGGCTGCTGTCGGTCCGGGTGCTGATGCTTCCATGGCTGCAATCTTCACAGCTTATAATCCCGCTTCCCGTCACAGCGATTGCGTGGAAAGCAATGCTTATAAGTCCTATGAAGAATTCCGCAGCATCATGCAGGCTGCTATTGAAGTTGCCAACTATGCTCACATTGCACAGTGGTTCCTTGGTCAGATCGACAACGGCTCCGGTCTGTATGTATACTCCTATGACGAAGATTACATTGCAACCTTTGCAGGCGACAGCAAGGATGCTGTCTATGCTGAATACTATGCAATTGTTGATGTTCTGAATCAGGCTACTGCTTATGCAAATGCTGTTAATCAGCATGCCAGTGCTAAACAGCTGAAGACCGCGCTGAACAAAGCATACGGTCTTGATTGGGCTACTCATGTTGATGCACGCATTGCTCAGCTGCAGCTGTACAAGGATTACGGCGAGCTGTCTACCTACAAGGAATATGTTGATTTCCGCATCAACAACGGTGACGCTGTAATCTACGACAGCACCAACTACAAATTCGGCGACGGCACCACCAACGGTCTTGCCGAATACGAAAGTGCTATCTACAGCAAGCTGCAGTATACCTCCGATGCTGAATTGATGGAAGGCGTTAATGCAATGCGTACCTACCTGACCACCATCAACAGCTATTCCGGCAGCACAGCATTTGCTGAGCTGTTCCCCTCCGGTGTCGGTTACATTTCTGCATTTATCAATGAACTGACTCACGAAGTTTCCTATCGTGGCGTCAAGATCAACTACGATGCCAATGTAGCTGTCAGCTGGCACAAGCAGAATGAAAAGACCAACTGGATGGCTATGGCCCCCTCCGGTCTTGTCGGTAACTACATCACTGCTACCAAGTATGCAGCAGATTGGGATTCCGCAAAGGCTCTTGCAACTACCGGCGGCGACAAGGCAAATGTTGACGGTACTGTTGTTACTCTTGAACCTCTGACTGCTTCCGAAATCAACAGCATTTTCGGCAACTTTGACACTGCTACCATCGATCCTACCGTGCAGGAAATCCGTGATGCAGCCTACATGGGCATCTTCACCGACCTTGTCACTCTGTTGACTGATGCCGGTTATGTTGTCACCATCGGCGGCACCGTTATCAAGCCCGGTATGGATGTTACCAAGATGACCGGCTCTGTCAGCATCAACGGTTCTGCTGCAGGTGCAACGCTGCAGAACTTCTCTCTGATCAACACCGGCATCAACCTTGTTGACCATGCTCTGTATTACTGGGTAACCGGTAACAATGTTTATGTTCGTTCCTCTGACTCCACTGTTGCATTCGCAGATTCCGGTTATGCCGGTTATGACGAAAACAACAACAGAGCCGGTGAGTTCAACTCTACCCGTAAAGCCAATCTGAAGGCAATGTATGACCTCATTGATGATTGTAAGAGAATGTATGACGCATATTTTGCAAACATCACTGCAGGCTTTAAGAAGGTTTCTTATGACGACGGTAACGGCGACGGCGTCGGTGGCGACGGCTACTACACCATCCGCCATGCAAGCGCCTATGCTGACATTGCCCGTAAGGGTGAAACCTTTGGCATGGAGCTTGCAGCACGCGAAGAGGATGACTATGTTCTTTCCGTTGATCGTGTGGAAACCATGATCTCCAACATTGATCGTTTCCTCACCTCCCGCGACTTTATCAATCTGATTGCTCCTGATGCCGGCGCAGACAGCCTTTCCACATGGCTGAAGAACCTGCTCGGTGACCTCATTTTCTCCGATAACTTTGTTAATACCATTGTCGGTTTGCTGTTCCCGATGTTGGCAGATCTGCTTGCGGATCTGTTGAAGGACTTTGCAAATGAACCGATCGCTGTTAATGAAGATGTATTCTCCGGTTCTGTTTATATTTATGTTGACGGCAATCTGCCCTCCGGTGCATCTTCTCATCGCCCGAAGGCTCTTTACAACGTATTTGCTGATTTGGGTCTGAACCTTTATCCCGGTCTGGTTGCAAATGCTTTGAACAGCACTGCAAACAGAGGCAACTACACCTCCATGATTAACCAGCTTTCTTCTGCAGGTGCAAGCTGGGAGGGCTTCGACCTGAACGGCAACGGCTCTGTCCAGGGTAAAGAACTCGATTACCTCGGCTTCAACTGGGGTCTTGACGGCATTACCGATCCTGATGCCCGTTTTGAAAAATTCCTGGTTGTCATCGGTGACGTTTTCAGCACACTGCTTCCCCTTCTGCAGACCTTGTTCTGCAATGTTGACTATGATGCAAGTTCAAACGGCGACTTCGCTTATGGTCGAATTGAAAATGTACACATCAGTTATTCTATTTTCAATATCAATGCGGATGCTATTGAACTTTATATTGCAGAAGCATATCTTAAGATTGGCGGCCTTGACCTTTACAACAACCTGTGGATTCCGCTTTTTGAAACCCTTTTCTATAATGACTATACCTCCACGTCTTCTCCTTACTATGTAGGTGACTACAATCCCACTGTGGATCGTCCTCTTTCCAGAAGCTTCGGTAACAGCCAGCGCAATGCAACTGCCGCTCAGTTTGCAGACTGTCTGTTCACCCCCGTCTATGCACTCATCAACAAAATCTGTGCTGCTCCTCTGCAGAATGTTCTGAACCTTCTGCCCAACCTGATGTACATGCTTGCATCCGACCTTATTCAGCCGCTCATCGCCAGACTGAAGATCAATCTTTCGCTGCAAGACGGTTGTCAGGGTGCTGTTACTGACTTGCAGGGTGCCGGTGCTGCCGTACTTCTTGAACCTCTGCTTTCCAACAAAACAATCGTTGGTTGGATTCTGAACTTCATCACTCCGCTGTCCTTCGAAATTGACCTGGGCGGTTTGCTGAACCTTGAGGAACTTCTCGGTGCTCCCTTGACCGACCTGAACGGTATTCTCAAGGCCTTCCTGGATCCCGAAATTGCAGACCTCATTCCCACCATCAATATGGGTGAATTTGCTGCTCTCGGTGATCTGATCAAGCACTCCGGTTCTGCAAGAACCTTTGACCTGTTGGCAGGCTCCGGCGCATTCTATGCCGTTCATGCCGACATCGCAGACGTATTCTATTATCTGATTTCCTTCGTTCTTAACTTTGCTGCTGCTAACGGCGGTGCAAACCTTGAACAGCTTCTCGGTCTCGACCTTGGCTCCATCAAGGTTGACATGATCGGTCTTGACCTCAAGAATGTGCTTCTGCACCTGACTCCCTCCGACGTTATCGCAGCTCTCGTTGAGCTTTTCTGCCCGAACACCACCAACAAGGCTGCTAACAATGCAGGCTTTGACGCTGCAGGTGTTGCTGATTACACAGACGGTACCTCTCCCTATGATCTTGAAAGCTGGGATTGGTTCTATCCTGCAAACGGCTCTGTCTTCTTTAAGACAGTTGAAGATGTTTCCGTTGTTGACTTCGTATATCTCAACCACGAAAACAACTGGACCCTTGAAAAGGCTGAATTCTTCTATGACAACGCAATCGGTCTTGTTGATGCTATCCTTGGCCTGGTTCTTACCGATGAAGAATCCTCCGCATATCAGGATTTCTATGTAGTCGGCGGCGGTTCCGCAGCTAATTATCTGCGCAACATGATCGAAGAGCTCTTCTCCTCTGACGGCGCATGGAACGTTGTTGAGCTTATGGCTTATACCATCGGCTCTCTCATGGGCTCTCTTCCGCAGCAGATTCTTGGTCTGCTTGAAGACAACTTCGGCATCAATATCAACAAGTGGTTCGAAACCTACGGCTACATGTTCTACGGTGAATACTTCGAAGACGGCTACTATCAGCCCTTCGATACTGCCAACGGACTTGCTGAAGGCACCACACACCTGACCAAGGTTGCACATGACATCATTCCGCAGTACGAATGCGTATTCTGCGTAGACAGTGATGTTATGAAGGAAGATGCAAACGGCAACGAATATGTTGCAAAGCAGGGCATCCGCGATGAAAACGGCGACCTTCGTCCCGGCAAGGTTGCTCTTTCCGGTAACCTGTTTGAAAACTATCCCAATGCAAGCTTTGCATATCCCGCAAAGCCCGAATCTGCTGTAGTTGCTTGTGCAAACTGCGGTAAGTCTCTTGTTATCACCTACGGTACTGATGAACTCGGTGCTGATGTCACAATCCCGACACAGTTTGTCGGCAATTATGAAAATTATGAAATTGCTGTTCTCGATGATGAAGGCAACGAAACCGAAGAAACAATGGTTATCGGCCGTACCTACTACACCTATGACGGCTCCTGGACTACCATTGACGACGGCAACGAAGTCAAGTTCTACATCCCCAGCAACTCCTACTATCAGAGAACCGTTCAGAACGGTAACCTTCTTCCCAATTCTGCTTGGAAAGACCATTTCCCGCGTGTAAACATCGTCCGCAATGCACTGCCTGATGCACAGGCAGCTGCCGACGAAATCGAACGTGCATACAACAGATTTGAATATGAAGTATGGTTCGATTGGGACGAAAACGGCTTCGATACGAACGACATCATCAACACCTATGACCGTGAAATCTTCGTTGCGTACACCATGTACATGATGGAAGACCTCGCTCCTCTGTTCAACCTTCTTCTTATGGGTGAAGATGCTGTTCTGTTTGACGGTGCATTCACACTGGTCGGCTTCAATGCTTATGACTCGGTGCTGCTGCCCGTTTGGGAACTCTTTGAAATCTGCTCTGAAGAACTGGTTGAAGCCGGCATGCAGACGGAAGCACTCAGCGCAGCCGACTACCTGGATATGGTTAAGCGTAATTCCTCCAAAACCGATAAGGGCTGGAGTGATGTAACCGAATATTCCAATGCCGGTGCTGTTTACGGTATTACTTATCTTACCGACCAGCTCTTTACCTGGATTGACTGGCTTCTTACCAATGACGAAGGCGGCAAGAACATGGTTCAGAAGATCTTCGACCTTCTGCCCAACCTGTTCTACGGTCTGCAGTCCAATCTGCTTTCCAACGCAATCTTCAACCTGATTCACTTTGCAATCGTTCTTGTGGACACCATCCGTCCCATTTTCGACCTTGACCTCAATGCACTTCTGCAGAATCTTCTGTTTGACCTGCTGGTTGATTATGATGATTCTCTCAATGAAAACCTCACCAATCCGGATTGTGACTGCGAAGTCATTGCCGAGCCCGTTCTGACGGATGCTCCCGATCAGGAAACCAATCCCGACGACTACAACTACTGGCTCAACAACGACTATGAACAGTATCTTGCAGATCTCGAAGCATACGAAGCTTATAAGGCACTGCATTCTTATGGCGGAGCACACTATGTTGCCTCCAAGGATAAGAACAGCACCACTCCCGCTGCCGTTGCTATTCTTGACGTTGAAAACCTGACCTTTCAGGCTATTCTTCAGGTTGTTCAGAATCTGTTCGGCTTCAAGTTCTCCCCCATCCAGTATGCTCTGGAAGGTATTGCCATGACCACCACCCGTGACGCCGACAAGGATGGCGAAGAAGAACAGTACGGTATTGAAGCTTATGTTTCTCTTTCCAACTATTCCTGGACCGACGTTAACAACAATGGCCTGAAGGATGACTCTGTCACAGATGCAACCGGTGCAATTTACACCTCCAACAACTACATGCCCGTTGCTACAAGACTGAATTTCTATGGTCCCGACTCCATCACCCTTCTTATGTCGATCCTGCTCGACCTTCTTCACGTTGAAGCAAACCGCACCGCACTCGACAAGCTTCTGTTTGGTTCAGTCGGCGATGGCTTCAGCTCTGAAGGCCTGTTCGCAGCTCTCGACTTCCTGTTCACCGAATCCACCTTCGAATTCAAGTCTCCCAACTGGGATTACCTTGCAGAAAACATTGTTGCTGACTTCAACGGTGACGGCACATTTGATCAGTGGACCGGCTCCGAAGAACAGATGAAGTGGATGTATGCAGATTCCACAGATCTGTCCATGTACCATTCCATCTACTATCTGTCTTATGTAACCGACTGGACTTATGAAACCGTTGACGGCATCTATGAAAGCTTTGATGCTATCCTCAACATGGTTGCAGGTCTTATCGAAATTGACGGCCAGACCTTCGAAAGCCTTCCCGAAATGCTGGACGGCCTTCTGAACGGTATGCTGTTCACTGATGAAATGGCAGGCACTATCGTTGACCTGCTCGGCACAGTTCTCAACCTGCTTCCCTCTGTTGTGTTCCAGCTGGTTGATACCCTGCTTAACACCACAATCGCAACCGACATCGTTTCCGACTCCAAGTCTGCAGACGATGCTCTCGGCGATGATATTCTCGAAACCCGCGACACTGACGATGAGGGCAACCCCGTCTATGGTTGGTACAAGTACTTTGACCACATCGTCACCAACATCAACGATGCAGGTATCAGAACTTATGAATATGTTGTAAGCTCTGACTTTGCAATTGTTGATACCGTTGTCGAGCAGCAGCCTGTTATCGATGAAGAAACCGGCGAAGCTGTTCTCGACGAAGAAGGCAATCCCGTTATGGAAGAGGTTGAGGTTGAAGTTACCACCTATGACTTCGGCATTGACGATTCCGATGACAAGCAGGATGCATTCTTTGATTTCATTACCGACCTTCTGCAGCCTGCTGCATATCTGCTTGGCTGGCTGTTCATCGGTGCTGACTATCGCTTCTTCTTCACCATGGGTGAAGGCATCAAGTATAAGCAGATTCAGGGCTCCGGCGGCACAACCTACGATATCGTATTTGATACCGAAGGCGACCTTGACGGCGACGGAGACGACCCGAATGACTTCGGCGATGACTCCCTGATTCTTAACGGCGGTATGGGCTATAAGTACGGTCTTGTGCCGATCTTCGAGTCCTTCGGCCTTGAATGTCTGCCTGCAGAAAACTTCTACACCTTCGATGAAGACGGCAATGTTGCCGACATCAAGGTACACGACCACCTTGCACACTTTGTTGACATTCTTCAGCAGCTCATCAACGCTATTCTGTATCCCACTGTTGATGATATGTTCTACATGGCTCCCGGTGACACCACTGTCAATACTGTTGACTGGCTCATCGACAAGCTTCCCAACCTCATCTACTTCGTAAACAGCGGCGGTCTTTCCACCTCTATTAACAACATCATCGTATTCATCACCGACTTCCTGAAGGTTATCAATGCTGTTATGGATCCCGAGGATCAGATTGACCTCGGCAACCTGATTGCTGAAGGCATCGGTCTTGACCTGAATAACATCACTCTTGGTGCTGTCTTCAAGGTTCTTGAAAAGTTCCTTGGCGTTCATGTCAACGATTCCATGCTTACCTTCCTTGAAACCCTGTATGTCGGTCGTGTTCTGCCCTTCAACTCCGCAAACGGTGAAAAGGCATACAGAATGGCTTGCACCGATAAGGAAGATCAGGCAGACGTGATCACCATCCTGCTGAGCATCATTCTTGACGTACTCATGGATCAGGGCTCCTATACACAGGATACCTACAAGGTTCAGGTTTCTCACGATGACAAGGCAACCTGGGAAGATGTTACCTCTACCGAAACCTACAGCAATGCAGAATGGACTCTGTCGGTTGATGATGGCGTTTACACTCTCACCAAGCCGCAGCTTGATGAAGAAGGCAATGTCAAGACAGATGACGAAGGCAATGTTATCAATGATACCGTTGTTATCGATTCTGCTGATTATCTCAACCTGACCCTTGATGAAGAAGTTGTAACCTATCATGTCATTTCCTATGACAATGCAGGCGAACTTGAAAAGGTCAGCTACGATGCCTCCGAATGGACTGTTGAGGAAAAAGACGGCGTTTACACGCTCACCAAGACCACAACAGACGACGAAGGCAACGAAAGCACTGAAACCGTCACCTACAGCGACGTTGATTACATCGCTCTTGCTTGTGACGAAGTTTCTGTAACCTATTACAACTTTATTTCCACCAACACCAAGATCGGCACCTACAGCAAGAATGTTGATGGTGAAACAATTGATGATCCGTTCGGCAAGTGGTCCACAGGCGATTACTATCGCTATGTCTATGTATCTACCGAAACCATCAACTACAACAACCTCAGAGCAATCGACCAGCTCATCGGTGTTGAAGAAGGCAAGCCCGGTCTTGTTGAAAACATCATCGCTCTGCTTGATACCAAGTTCACAGACTATAAGGATGTTGACTGGTACTACTTCAATCAGGACGTAGAGCTTGTTCCCGATTCCGGCGATGCCCTCAAGGACAACGCAGATAAGGGTGCTATGAGAGGTCACGACTTCACATACCTTACCTATGGCAACAACTGGACCTATGAATCCGCTGCTTACCTTGCCTATGGTATTGAAGACCTTGTTTCTGCAATTCTTTCCATGACCGGTGCAGAAGAAACAGAAATTTCTGAGCTTCTCGGCGGCATGCTCAACATCTACAACGGTGCAACTCTTGAATCCATCCGTTCTCTTGTTGCAGGTCTTATGGAATCTCTTGACGAAGTTATCTTTAACCTCGTTGACGCACTGCTGGGTGTTTCCATCTCCGAATGGAACGACTTCCGTTTCGCATCTCTTTCCGATGTTCCCGTTTATGAACAGAAGAAGGATGCTGAAGGCAACCTCATGTTTGACGACAAGAATGAGCCCATCATGGAAGTTGTAAGCACCTATCCCGCATTCACCTATACCTATAATACCTATATCGAAAACGGCTACGTCCTCGATGAAAACGGCAATACCTACATGAATGACAACGGTACACCCGATGACATGAGCGACGACTATCCGATCTTCCAGTTCGAAAAGGTCGAACATGTAGTAGAAATCAAGGAAGCTGACCTTCTGAACATGCTTGCATGGGATGACGAAGCTAAGCTGTACTACTTCATAACCGATTATCATCATGATGATACCACCGATGAAATCACCGGTGTTGTCACTCCCGGCGCAACCGAAACCAATGCAAAGTTCTACTTTGTCCGCTCCGATGACGCAAACACTGCTGACATCGCAGAAGACAGAGATGACTTCGTAAACGGTCTTTCCAAGCTCGTTGGCTCCATCTCCAGAGTTCTCGGATGGCTCCTGTTCGGTCAGGAATACGAATTCTTCGTAGGCCATGGCATGGGCTATGATGATGATCCGACCAATGATAACTTCTTCTATGCTGAATACACCACTACCGACGGCGGTGCAACCTGGACCGCAACCGGCAACAAGCTTGCAGGTGATGCTCTTGTTACCGTAAACGGTGTAGAAGACATGGCATACCGTCTGTACGGTAAGGAATACACTGATGGCAACACCAAGTATGTTGTCAACGCTGATGTTCTTCTTACCATCAATGGCGGTCTCGGATACAGCACCGGTCTTGTTCTTCTTCTTGAAGCACTCGGCTGTGAAAACCTGCACTCCGTTGAATACTACACCGATAAGGAAACCGGTGACATCAACGTCAAGCAGGCTGTAACCGATCTGTTGAACTCCGTATTCGTCAGACTCGACGAAATCCTTGCTGATCCCATCAACGTTGCTCTTGACGAAGTTCTTCCCAATCTGATCTACTTCATCAACTCCAACGGTCTGGGCGTTGCTGTCAATAACATTGCAGGCTTCGCTCTTAATATCCTCGATGCAATCGCTGAATCCGGTATCCTTGAAGAACCCATCGATGTCAGCAGCCTTATCATGGGCCTGTTTGAAGACATCCTTGTAAATCCCGACTATAAGTTCGATATCGCTCAGCTCAAGCTCAAGGACATCTTTGCTCTCGCAGAAGCCATCACCGGCATGAAGATCAACGAGGTTGTCGGCTCCAAGCTTGACTACTTCTACCTTGGTCACATCGAACAGTACATCTCCGCCGGCGGCGAATATGTAACTGACAGCGAAGGCAACGAATACTTTGCAAACTACCTTGGCTACAGAATGGTCCTCGATACCCAGGATGGCAAGCCGCTGTATGATGCACAGGGCAACCTGCTTCCCAGTGAAGACCGCGCAGCTCTGATCACCATTATCATCAGCTTCCTGCTTGATGTTGTTGAATATCAGGTAAACGGCGAATATGTCAACGCAAATGCACTTGACGCTCTCCTTGGTATGGAACCCGGCTCCCTTGCAAACATTGTCAAGGTTGTCAAGGGCGACTTCGTAACCGGCAAGAAGGCTCCGATCGACTGGTTCTACTTCGACAAGACAGTTGACCTTGAAAACCTTCCCGAAACTACCGAAGAAGCTGAAGCAATTTCCCTTGCTTACAGAGCAGACCATTCCATTAACTACCTCAACTATCCCAACTGGTGGAACGAAGGCTTCGTAGATACCCTCGACAGCAACATGAACAACATTGTTGATGCTGTTCTTGCTATGACTGCTTCCGAAGGTGAAGAACCGCAGACTCTCGACGATCTGCTTGGCGGACTTCTCAACGGTCTGCTGACCGCTGAAACCGCACAGTCCCTGTTCGGCACCCTTTCCGGCCTGCTTGGCGGCCTTGATAAGACCATCACGGATCTCCTCGATGTTCTTCTTAACATTGATCTGTCCGTATGGGACGGCATCGCATTTGCTGACATGGTAGCCGGTGAAGACGGTATCAATGCATGGACCACCACCTACGATACCTACGACGCAACCACCACTGATGAAGAAGGCAACGTCATCTTCGACGAAACCACCAAGACCACTGTTGACCTCGTTGTCAAGGCAACGGATGTCAAGATTGTAACCGATGCAAACGGCCTTGATTACTTCTTCTACACAGTACCGTTCTCCGTGCTCAACGAAGACGGCTCCATCACCGAAAATACAACCGAGCTCAAGTACTACATCGTAGACAACTACAGCACAAGAGATTTCGCAACTGCACTCAGTGTTGTTCTTTCTCCTGCATTCCCGCTGCTTGACTGGTTGCTGTTCGGCTCCTCCATCGAATTCTTCCATCCCAATGCAGACGGCACGCAGTCCCTTATCAACCTTAAGGGCGGCCATGGCTACAAGTATGGTCTTGTTCCGATCTTCGAAGCTCTCGGCGTACCTGCTAACAAGCTTCCTGATGTAAGCGATCCTTCCAAGACCTATAAGAGCGAAGAAATCTTCGATGACATCATTGCAGGTGTTCTTGATTATGTCATGTCCCTGCTCAAGACCGATGCAGACGGAACCACTCCGATTGATAAGGTTCTCGGTATTCTTCTGAACCTCATCTACTTCATCAACGCAAACGGTCTTGCTGCTTCCGTACAGAACCTTGTCGGCGGTCTGCTGACCATGCTCGACCTCGTTAACGAATCCGGCATCGTCGGCGACGACATTTCCCTTGAAGGTCTGCTCGGCAGCCTGCTTGAGGATGCACTTCCCGCAAACTTCAAGCTGTTTGATGAAAAGGGCAACATCGTTCTTGACCTTATGAATATCTTCGCTCTTGTTGAAGGCTTCGTTGGTCTTGAAATTACCGATGTATTCAAGAATGCTGACGGCACTCTTGCTCCTGAAAAGCTTGACAACTTCTTTGTTGGTAAGCTGCAGGCATTCACCTCCTCCAACGGTGATCTTGGCTTCAAGATGGTTTACGGCTCTGACTATGCACAGTCCAAGGGCGACTTCCTGACCATCGTCATCAACATGCTTCTTGAAGTTGTTGCTTACACCGATGCTGCAAACGGCATCGACAACGCAGCTGCTCTTGATGAAATGATCGGCACCGACGGCCTTGTAAACGGTATCGTCAAGCTGCTCACCAGCGGTGCACTGAATGTTGAATATTCCGATATCAACTGGAACTACATGGGTGGTGCAGTTGAAGAAGCCGAAATCAACGGCGAAATGGTTGTAACCAACATCAGCCTTGATTCTCTCAATCGCTATGTAACCTATCTCTCCTACAGCAATGACTGGAGCGAAGACCTCGCTGAAACCCTCGGCTATCAGATGAATTCCATCATCTCCGCAGTGATGAGCCTCATCAACGGCGAAGCAGATGTTGACCTTGTCAGCATGCTTCTCGGCGAAGACTTCACTCTCTATAAGGAAGAATATCTTGAATCTATCTCCGTCATGCTCACCGAACTGCTGTTCGAAATTGAACCCATCTGGGTCAACCTCGTCGGCAGCCTCGTACAGGCTGAACTGGATGCTAAGCGTGTTGACAAGTATACTCTTCTCAAGCTCAACGCTGAAACCAATGAATGGGAAGAAACTGACGAATATGTCCTTGATCTTGGTCAGGAACTTGACTTCGTGCCCGGCGCTACCTTCGTTGAAGGTGAAGGCGAAGAAGCTGTCACCTACAAGTACACCAAGGATGTCAAGCAGGTAACTGTTTCCAAGCTTGGTCAGTACACCTCCTTCACAAACGATGATCCTGCAACTCCCGAAAACGAAGCAAAGGTAAGCTTTGTCAATGCACTCTGCGAAATCCTTGCTCCGCTGAATCCGATTCTCTCCTGGCTGTTCTTCGGCGAAGACATTGCATTCTTCACCGATAACGCAACAGGTACCCAGGATCTCATCAAGCTGCCCGGTGCAAACGGCTACAGCGAAGGCTTTGCACTTCTCTTCGAAGCACTCGGATGCCATGTAAGAGGCAAGGACGGTCTGAACACCGCTGAAACCTACTACAATGCAGAAACCGGCAAGTATGACAGCATCGCTGCTCTCAGAGATATCCTGCTTGCAGTTGCTGATCGTATTGATGAGCTCCTTGCAGATCCGATCAACGGCATCATTGATCTGCTTCCCGAACTGCTCTACTTCATCAACGCAAACGGTCTGTCCGTCGTTATCAACAACGCTCTTGCTTCCGTCCTTGCACTTCTTGAAGAAGTCAACAAGATGGATCTCGGCTTCAGCCTTGATGTCAAGCAGATCGTCAATGACCTTGTCAACGATCTCCTTGGTGAAGGTGTTGAAGCATTCGATATCGACAATGTCAATATCGGTGTTGTTATCTCCATCGTTGAAGGCCTGCTCGGTCTTGACCTGCACACCTTCCTTGACGATGACGACAGAGATGGATTCGCAGAAGCTACCGACAGAATGAGCGGTATCGAAATCCTCTCCAAGTTCTATATCGGCGACATTGTCCGTTATGAATCCGGCTCCGGTAAGCCCGCATTCAAGATGGTCTTTGAAGCCCAGACTGACTATATCACAACCCGCACAGAAGACCGTGGCGACATGCTCACCATCCTTCTGTCCTACCTCCTCGAAGCAGCAACCTATAAGTACACCTACACCGACGAAAACGGCGAAACCGCTACCTTCTCCAATGCTGCAGTCATCGACGAAATGCTTGGCACTGACGGTATGGTCTCCATGATCGTTGACCTGCTCATCAGCCTTGGTGTCATCGACATCAGCTATCTGACTGTTGATTGGGATTACGCAGGTGTCACCATCACCGAAGAAAACAAGGCAACTGAAGATCCCAACGGTAAGTACAACGTCGGCGATATCAAGCTCAATGGCCGCTTCATCAATTACCTTACTTATGGTAATGACTGGAACCAGGAAATTGCAGCAACTCTGAACGCAGAGCTTCCCGCACTTGTTGATACCGTCATCGGTATGGTTTCCGATTACGATTCTCTCGGCGAAATGCTGTCCGGCAGCTTCACGCTGTACACAGCAGAATATCTCGATATGATCGTCGGTCTTGTTGAACAGCTCTATGATCTTGTCAATGCAGAGCTTGTTTCTCTGATTGACCTCATGCTTGACCTTGACCTGTCCAGACTCAACGGCATCCGCTTCATCGATGCTGAAGATCTGTATGTTGACGGCGTTGCAACCTACAACGGCACCGCAGTCACCGTAACCGCAGGCACCAACATGAACATGGATTGCTTCGAATACACTCTTGTCGAAGAATCCTACGAAATCTACAAGCTCAATGCAGAAACCAATGCATTTGAAGCTACCGGCGAATTTGTTGTCGGCACCTACACCCAGGCTGAAAACGGTGCAGACTTTGTTGATGAGGCTGACGAAACTGTCAAGTACGTCTATGCTGAAACCGTCAACACTGCATACACCTTCTACATTGTCGATGCAGACAATGCAGAAACACCTGATGTCAACGAAGCCAAGAACGACTTCATCACCGGTATCTCCTACATTCTCGGTGCTCTGAAGAGCCTGCTTGCATTCCTCTTCTTCGGCGACGATATCTCCTTCTTCAACAAGTTCGGTTATGTCGACGGCAAGCCCGTTGATACCATCCGTCTGGCAGGGGCTGACGGCTACAGCAAGGGTCTTGCACTCCTTCTTGAAGCACTCGGCTGCACAGACCCGAACGATGAAAATGCAACCGGCATGATGAAGAAAGACATCTACCTCATGGAAGATGGCACTTACAATGTTGACTACTTCATCAATGACCTTGCAACCTCGCTTCTCAACAGAGTTGACGAAATCCTTGCAAATCCTGTAGAAGAAGTATTCAACCTTCTTCCCGAACTGCTGTACTTCATCAATGCAAACGGTCTGTCCGTTGCTGTTATCAACCTTCTCGGTGCTGTTTACGGTGTCCTTGAATATGTTGACAAGGCAGGCATTGTTGATATGTCCCTTGATATCAATGCTCTTGTCGGCGGCCTCATCGGCATCGAAGGCATCAACATTGAACAGCTTGACCTTACTGCAGTATTCCAGATCGTAGAACAGTTTGTAGGCCTTGAAATTACCAATGTACTCAATGCATTTGATACAGAAAAGGGTAATTATAACAAGCTTGAACAGTTCTATGTCGGTGAAATCTACGCTTACGACTCCGCTTGCGGCGAAGCTGCATACAAGATGCGCTACACTGCAGAAGAAGGCAAGGGCGACATGATCACCATCCTCGTAAGCTTCCTGCTCGAAGTTGCTATTTACAACGGCTATCAGGATGTTTACACTCTTGAATCCTTCGACGGTACCACCTGGACCGCAGAAACCGAAGAGGTTGACGGTGTTGAAGAACCTGTCACCATTGCAGGCTACTGGACCAAGGTACTCGACGGCGAAACCGTATACATCAACGGCGCTTCCGCTGCTACTGCAACCGCAGGCGCAATGAGATATGTCTGGACCGGCACTGTTGAAATCAACAACGTTGTTGTTCTTGAAGATATGCTCGGCACCGACGGCATGGTACAGAAGATTGTCAACCTCCTGACCCAGAGAGGTGTGGAAATTGATTATCTCGGCATCAACTGGAACTACATGGGCGCAGAAATGGACGAAGATGGCAACATCGACCTCAACACTGTGCCGAAGTTCCCGATGAACTACCTGCTGTATGATAACAACTGGCAGTATGAAACTCCCGCCGCTCTCATGAACGGTCTGAATGATATCATTTCCACTGTTCTGACTCTCACCGGCTCCGAGTTCACAAGCGTTGGCGATCTCATTGCAAATTCCTTCACAATTTACAACGCATCTCTTCTTGCAACCATCTCTGAAGCTCTCCAGGGTCTTCTGTCCTCGCTTGATGCAATCCTTGTTGATCTTATCGACATGATTCTCGGCACCGACATCTCCAGATTCAACGGTATCGGCTTCATTGATTACGCAAAGGTTTACAACACTGTTTCCGGCGAATATGAATTCGCAGATGAAACTGTTGTTCCCGTACTTGACACCGAAAGCGGTCTCAATGCATTCACCATCTCGCTTGCAGTCTATGCAGTCAATGCTTATGACGAAGCAACCGGCACATGGGTTGCCACGGATGACACCATCCTGTATGACGAATACATTGAATACTTCGGCGACGACAAGGACGATAAGTACACCAACACCTTCACAACCGTTGAAAAGACCTACTTCATCATCGGCGAAGGCGAAGCTGCAAAGACTGACTTTGTCAAGGGTCTCAGCTACCTGCTGAAGTCTGTTGCTTCCGTATTCGCATGGCTGCTGTTCGGCGACGATATCGCATTCTTCCATAAGAATGCTACCGATTCCGACGGCGACGGTGTCACCGATGATATCCTCATCATCAACGGTGCTGACGGTTACAGCAAGGGTCTTGTCCTTCTTCTTGAAGCTCTCGGCTGCAAGATGAAGCCCAAGAGTGCATACGCTGTCAAGGATGAAAACGGCGCAGTTGTTTCTTATGATTGCGAAGCATTCATCGATGACCTTGCACAATCCCTGTTCAACAGAGTTGATGAAATCCTCAAGGATCCCATCAACCAGGTTATCGCACTTCTTCCGAATCTCATTTACTTCATCAATGCAGAAGGTCTGTCTGTTGCTCTTATCAACATGCTTCAGGCTGTTTACCACCTGCTTGACGACATCAACGATCTTGGTATCGACCTCGACATCAACGAGCTTCTTGCCGGCCTGTTCACAGAAGAAGGCAAGACTGCTCCCACAATTGATATCGAACACATCGACCTGCTCATGGTATTCGAAGTTGTTGAATACTTCACCGGCCTCGAAATCACCGACATCTTTGTTGAAACCAAGGCTGACGGCACCATCGGCAACAAGATCGACCGCTTCTACATCGGTGAACTTGTAAAGAACAACGAATCCGGTTATGACGGAGCTTCCTACACCATGAAGTTCACGGGCAAGACCAAGGATGCTCAGTATGCAGAGGATGCAGCAGATATGCTCACCATCCTGCTCAGCTTCCTTCTTGAAATTGTCCTCTACAAGAACGGCGAGGTTGACAACGCAGCAGCTCTTGACGAACTGCTTGGTCTGGAAGACTTCTCCATCGGCACTGTCGTTACTCTGCTCAGAAAAGCAGGCGTTTCCATCAGCGGTTACCTCAACTTTGATTGGAACTACATGAACGGCACTGCTACCAAGGATGAAAACGGCAACATCACCGCAATCACCCTTCCCGCAACTGCATTCAAGAATTACCTGACCTATAACAACAACTGGGATGAAGATACTGCAGAAAGCCTGATCATCGGCTTGCCGGATCTGCTTGCAGATATCCTTCACCTGATTGACAGCGATGTTACCATCGATGCTGAAACTGCAACCATCAACGATGTCATGAAGGCACTCGGCGTAGAATTCAGCCTTGACTTCTTCACCGCAGACACCCTTAACATGATCAAGAATGCTCTGCAGGATCTCCTTGTAAGCCTTAACGACTACATGGGCATCATCACTGCTGTTGACGGTATCCTCGGTCTTGACCTCGGTGCATACAAGAACATGGCTGACTTCTCCTATGATGGCAGCAACACTGTTGAATTTGCAAACGGTCTGTGGACCATCATCGCTCCCATCGAGGGTCTGCTTGATTGGCTCCTGTTCGGCGGCTCCTATGCATTCTTCTTCCAGAATCAGGATATCGACGGCAACGGCACAATCGATGACCTCATCGAACTTGCAGGTGCAAACGGTTATGAAGAAGGCCTTGTTTATCTCCTTGAAATGATCCTCGGCGATCAGATCTTCGACGAAAACGGCAATAACCGCCTTGCAGTTGTCAGAGAAGACGGTGTTGTCAACACCGAAAAGACCATGAAGGCAATCATCACAACGGCTCTTGACGTTGTTACCGGTCTGCTTGACATGAAGCTTAGCGACGGCATTGACTTCATCTTCAACCTTCTCACCGAGCTTCTCTACTTCATCAATGCTAACGGTGTTTCCGTAGCACTTCTTAACACCCTCGCAGTGGCTTATAACCTTGTCGGTCTCCTGAACGAAAGCGGTCTGTTCGAGCTTGATCTCAATGCTCTTCTTACCGGCCTGCTCGGTTATCCGATCGACATCGAAAACACTGATCTGAGATACATCATCGGCCTTGTTGAAAACTTCACCGGCTTTGCAATTGCTGACATCTTCAATTATGAAGAAAACGGCGTCATCAAGAACAAGCTTGATAACTTCTACATGGGCGAAATCGTATCCTACACCACCGCATCCGGCGAAACCGCATTCCGTATGCAGTTCGCAGAAGGTGCAACCACTTATGGCGAAACCATGGTGGAAGATAAGGCAGACTTCATCACCATCCTTGTAAGCTTCCTGCTTGAAACTGTTCTTTATAAGGGCTACCAGGATATCTACACCGTCTATGAAAAGGACGGCGACAACTGGACCGCAACTGATAAGACGGCTGTCGGCTACTTCAAACAGGCAATCCACGGCGACGAAATCGTCCTCGGCGATTACAAGTTTGTTTACACCGAAACCAAGCTTATCAACAACGCAGCTGTTCTGAATGACATGATCGGCAGCGAAGATCTTGATCTTACCAAGATCGTTGACCTGCTCAACGCAGCCGGCATGGAACTTGATGTCAAGGATTACATCCACTTCCATTGGAACTACATGTATGACACCGTTGACGGCGGTTATGTTGACACCGACAACGACGGCGAATTTGACAACCTCGTTCTTCCCGAAAACGCATTCAAGAACTACCTGACCTATAAGAACAACTGGTCTGAAGACGTTGCAACCGGCCTTGATGCTGCTCTTATCGATATCGTTATCGCTGTTCTCGGCAATGACGCTATCACCAAGACCACCACTGTCAATGCTCTTCTTGCTGAACTCACCGGCAGCGAATTCTCGCTGTACACGGCTGAAAACCTCAATGCAATCCACACTGCTATTGCAGAACTGCTTGTCAATATCGAAGACTACATGGGCATCATCACCGCTGTTGACGGCCTGCTTGGTCTTGATCTTGAAGCATACAAGAACCTTAAGGAAGCAACCTTCAAGGGTGCTGATAAGACAGCATTCATCAACGGTCTTGTTGATATCGTTGCTCCTCTGGAAGGCCTGCTGAGCTTCCTGTTCTTCGGCGGCAGCTACGCATTCTTCCATGACAATGCAACCGGCGACAAGGATCTGCTCAAGCTTGCCGGCGCAGAAGGCTACAAGTACGGCCTCGGCGTTCTCCTCGAAATGCTCGGTGTTGAAGCTCCCGATGTGGACGACATCGACAGCTTCGAAGGCAAGATGAATGCAATCCTGACTGCTCTTGCAGACTTCATTGATACCATTCTCAATAAGCCTCTTGCAAGCGATCCTGCATCCGGCATGGTCGGTGCTGTGGATTACATCCTCGGCCTCATCCCGAACATCATTTACTTCATCAATGCAAACGGCCTGTCCGTTGCAGTTCTCAACCTGCTCGCAGCAGCATACAACCTCATCGGTGCTCTCAACGAAAGCAAGATGCTTGAGCTCAACCTGAACGAACTTCTTGCAGATCTTCTGTTCACGGATGAAACCAAGACTGCTCCCGCAATCAACATCGAAAAGATCGACCTTCTCATGATCTTCGAAATCGTTGAATACTTCGTTGACTTCGAAATCGTTGAAGTTGTTACCAGAAATAAGCTCGATAAGTTCTACATCGGCCAGCTCAACAAGTATGAGTCTGTTGCTGAATGGGATGCTTATAAGATGTCCTTCGCAGACGGCTATACCACCTACGGTATCTCCGGCGTAGAAGACAGAGCTGACTTCATCACCATCCTGCTGAGCTTCGCACTTGAAGTTCTCATGTATGGCGACAACCCGAAGGTTCTTGACGAAATGATCGGCAGCGAAGACATCTCCATTGCCGGCATCGTGAATATGCTCACCAACCTTGGTGTACCGGGCTACCTCGGCTACAACTGGAACTACATGAACGGTGAAGCTACCTACGAAAACGGTGAACTGGTTGCTATCACGCTTCCCACCACCGCATTCAAGAACTACCTGACTTATGAAAACGATTGGAACGAAGACACTGCGCATGCACTCTTCGGCAACCTGGCAGGTCTCCTGATTGACATTCTTGCTCTCACCGGCACAGAAGGCATCACCAAGGATTCCACCGTCAACGATCTGATCGTTCTCCTCACCGGCGGCGAGCTTGAAATCTTCACCGCTGCTACCCTGAACAGCGTCAAGGATATGATCGACGATCTGCTTGTCAGCATCGAAGATTACATGGCCCTCATCACGCAGGTTGACGGTCTGCTTGGCCTTGACATCGGCGCTTATGCTGAAATGAAAGACTTTGAAGACTTCGGCAACGATGTTGACAAGTTCATTGATGGTCTTGTCACTCTGCTTGCTCCGCTTTCCGGTCTTCTTGGCTGGCTGCTGTTCGGCGATTCCTACGCATTCTTCCACAAGAACAATACCGACGCTGACGGCGACGGTGTTGCTGATAACCTCATTGAGCTGCCCGGTGCAGAAGGCTACAAGTACGGCCTCGGCGTTCTTCTCGAAGCTCTCACCGGTATGACCGCTCCCTCTGTTGATGATCTTGACAATGTTGCAGCCCTTGACGCAGTTCTTTCCTACGTCGGCGACTTCATCAATAAGGTCTTCAATATGAAGCTTGACGAAGCTATCAACTTCGTATTCAGCCTCATTGCTGAACTTCTGTACTTCATCAATGCAAACGGTCTCTCCGTTGCAGTCCTCAACCTTCTTGCAGGTGCATACTCTCTGGTAGACACCCTCAATAAGGAAGGCTACGTTGACCTTGATCTCAACGAACTGCTCGGCGGCCTGCTGTTCACAGATGAAAACAAGGTAGCTCCCGCATTCAACCTCGAAAAGATCGACCTTCTTACGGTCTTCGAGCTTGTTGAATACTTCACCGGTCTGGAATTCACGGATGTTGTCGGTAAGAAGAAGCTCCAGAAATTCTACATCGGCGAAATCACCGCTTATGATTCTGTTGCAGGTTATAAGGCATTCAGAATGGGCTTCTCCGGCGAAAACACTGCTTACGGTGTCGGCGCTGCTGAAGACAAGGCTGACCTTGTCACCATCCTGCTCAGCTTCGTAATTGAAGCAATTCTTTACGAAGGCAATGCTGCAGTCATCGATGATATGATCGGTAGTGAAGACTTCTCCGTCCTCACCATCATCGAGCTCATTGAAGCTCTCGGCATCCCCGTAGACTACAGATATTACAACTGGAACTACATGGGCGGTAAGATCACAAAGATCGACGGCAAGATTAACTCCATCGTCCTGCCGACTGAAAAGTTCAAGAACTACCTGACCTATGCAAACAACTGGTCTGAAGAAGCAGCAGAAGGCCTCATGGCTGCACTGCCCGGCCTGCTCGTCACTCTCATGGGTGAAGAAACTGCTTCCGGCACCATTGCAGACCTCATCGGCGGCCTTGAACTCTTCACCGCTGACAACCTCAACAGCATCAGAACTGCTCTCGTTGATCTTCTTGCAAGCCTTGACGATTACATGAGCATCGTAACTGCAGTTGACGGTATCCTCGGTGTTGACCTTGCAGCTTATGACGAAATCGGAGAATTCACATTCGATGAAAACGGCGATGCAACCGCACAGTTTGTTGACGGCATGGTTGAGCTTCTTGCTCCCATCTCCGGTCTGATCGACTTCCTGCTGTTCGGCGGCAACTACGAATTCTTCTATTACAACAAGTCCTACTACGAAGGCAGAGAAGATCTTAAGGATCTCATCACTGTTGCCGGTGCAGAAGGCTACAAGTACGGTCTTGCCGTTCTCCTTGAAGCCCTCGGTGTTGAAGCTCCCAACGTGGACGGCCTTGCCACCACCGAAGCAAAGCTCGATGCTATCCTCACCGCAGTAGCAGCCTTCGTTGATGAAGTTCTCGGTATGACTCTCGTAGATGCAATTGACTTTGCTCTCGACCTTGTTGCAAACCTGATTTACTTCATCAATGCAAACGGTATCTCCGTTGCAGTTATCAACCTCCTCGGTTGTGCATACAACGCAGTTGAAGATCTCAATGCAAGCGGACTTCTTGAACTCAACCTGAACGAACTGCTCAGCGGCCTGCTGTTCGAAGACGCAGACGAAGACGGTGCTCCCGACTTCATGATCGACATCGAACATCTCGACCTGCTCCAGATCATCAGAATCGTTGAAGAACTCCTCGGCCTTGAAATCACTGACTGGATGAGCGAAATGAAGCTCAAGGAATTCTACATGGGCGAAATCACTGCTTATGATTCCGCAGCCGGTTATAAGGGCTTCAGAATGAGCCTTTCCACTCCGGACGGCGTAGCAGATTACAAGAAGACCCACGTAGAAGACCAGGCTGACCTTGTTACCATCAACCTCAGGTTCGCTCTTGAACTTCTGCTCTATCCCGGCAACGCTAAGGTCCTCGACGAAATGCTTGGTCTCGACGGTATCTCCATCGACGGTATCGTAGAACTCGTCAAGAAGCTCGGCGTAAACATCAACTACAAGACTTACAACTGGGCATACATGGATGATGCGGTTGTTA
>JAZOWJ010000026.1:0-2820 GCA_045659125.1 Acutalibacteraceae bacterium | reverse complement strand
CCTCGTGCTTCATGGGCAGCTTGTCATAACCCATTTCAATGAGCTTGTTGAAGGTGTCCATCCACTTGCCCTCAAACTGACCTGTGACCTGCATCATAACACGAAGATACATCAGAATCTGCGCCGAATTCAGACAGGCATCAGCCCAACCGAAGGAGGTGTTGAAATAGTCAATATTCCATTTTGCCCATGTGGTCGGTTTGCCGTGGCACTCACGCAGGCAGAAGCCGTTGTCGATAATATGATTCAGTGTGTTTGTGCCCGACATAATAAGCAGCTCGTCGAGCTCCTTGTCGTCGGGGCCGAGAATTGCATGTGCCATCCATATGTTCACAAAATGGGTTGTGATTTCATCACTGCTGGTGTCACCCTTGTAAATAATGTCATCATCCGAGAAGCCTGCATCTCTGTACAGCTTTGCAAGTCTGTCAGGAACGGGTGCGGAAGCATCCACCTCAAAGCCTACCATGTTCTTTGCAATGGCATCAGAGGTGTGCATGCAGTAAGCCTTGTCACCCTGCTTTTTGTAGAACAGACCGTCATCGGGACAGGGTTCGGCGGTTGTTACATAGGTTCTTGCAACAAAGCCGTTGCCGCGACCTGAAATGTTCATCAGCAGCAGAGCAGCCTCAACCGCACGGGTTGCGCTCTGTCTTGCTTCAATAACTCTTTCATCGTCTGCACCGTATTTGTCCTTTAATACACTGAATCGGCACATTTCGCCCATTGCATAGCTTGCTGTGAAGCAGCCGTCGTTGTCGGAATGATTGTAGGGCACCATGGATTCCTTCACGCGGGGGACAGTCAGGTGTCTTTGTGTGACCATACCTCTGCGGTCTACATATTTTTTGGTTTCAGCACGAAGCATATCGCCGAGCTCTTCGGCGGTGTATTCCACCATGGTGATTTTCGACGCACCTGTTTCGGTCAGAGCCCAGACAGCATCACCATCTGCCCACAGGGATTTTACATGATTGTCGGGCAGGTCACGGTCTGCGCTGAAATACATGACCTTGTCATATTCTCTTTCAGCATTGGGATCATAACGGGTAAGGCCCGTTGTTGCCCCGAGCCACAGCACGCCGTCCTTTTCGAGTGAGCAGGTGTATTCACTGCGCTTGCTCGGCAGGGGAATGTCAATACCCGAAAGGTCAGGTTTTTTTGCACCTGCGAGCTTAAGCTCTGTGGGAATCTGCTTTTTTGCATATCTGTTATAGATTTCGCAAACACGTGTCAATGTTTTCGGAATTCGTATCGGAAAAGCCATAGGAACCTCCTGTAATAATATTCTGAATATATATTTTATATAAATTTTATCAAAAACGCAAGAGACTAAATAAAATTTGTATTGTATTCTAAAAACAGACCGTGTATTATAGATATATCTACCAAACAAAAGGAGCATTTTTATGGATGCATGGATGCAAAGAACAAAAATGTTGCTCGGAGAAGATGCTGTTTGCCGTTTGCGTAATGCACATGTCATTGTGTTCGGGCTCGGCGGTGTCGGCTCGTTTGCTGCAGAAGCACTTGCACGTTGCGGTGTAGGAGCACTTACGATTGTGGATGCTGACAGCATTTCCGTATCAAATATAAACAGACAATTATATGCCCTTCATTCCACCGTCGGTGAAAATAAAACCGAGGCTGCAAAAAAACGCATTCTCGACATCAACCCCGATTGCAAAGTGCGCATGTTGACCGAATTTTATGAGGCAGACAAGGCTGCGCAGTTTTTTGATGTGCAGTATGATTTTTGCCTGGATGCCATCGACACCGTGTCTGCAAAAATCAGCCTTGTTGAACAGTGTAAAAACAGGAATATCCCATTGATTGCCTGTATGGGTACGGGTAACAAGCTGCACGCGGAAAAGCTGCAGATTTCAAAACTGAGCAAAACCAACACCTGTCCGCTGTGCCGTGTTATGCGCAGAGAACTCAAAAACCGTAAGCTGGGCGATATTACCGTTGTGTGGTCTGACGAAGAGCCGCGTTCTGTCTGTGCAGATGATTCCAACGGCAGGCATGCACCTGCAAGCATCGCATTTGTGCCGCCTGTGGCAGGCTTTCTGCTTGCCGAGTATGCGGTTTTGCAGCTGACGCAAAGTGACTGTTGACCGAAAATAAAAAGAATGATATAATCAAGCTATCATTTTACGGAGGCTTACTATGAAAAAAACAATTGCACTTTTGATGATTTTTACCCTTTTGTTTGCCCTTTGTGCTTGCGGTGAAACGAGCACTGAACCGACTGCGGTCACGGATAATGCCGTAACCACTGGGGATGTTGCGCAAGTAACCCCCGGCAATGTGCCTGCTGTTACCTCCGGTGATGCACAGGAGACCACCGCACAGACTGCGGATGAATTCACCACCTCTGCAGCAGATACAACGCTGCCGGTTCTTGAAAACTACACATTGGTTGCTGTTGAAACTGAAAATAAAAGCAATTTTGTGTTTGCCGGCGTCAAGGAAGCCGTGCAGACCTGCAATAAGGCTGTTATTATCAATGCAGACGGCACAACAGAAATGTCCTTCAGCTTTGCTGAAGACGGCAGCGGTATGACCATGCAGTCCTTGCAGGCGGACGGCAATAAATATACTGCACTCATTGAATTTGATGAGCAGGGAAGAGTTACGGGTCTTTTTAACGGCAGCGGCTCTTATTCAACCTATGAATACACGGAGAACACATGTCTGCTGACGGCTTTTACCGCTGACGGCAACCTGCAGGATCAGCGTACTTATTATTACGATGAAAATGACCGCACGCAGCGTATTGAGCATTCAGACAGCATCGGTATATATGAAACATATATT
>JAZOWJ010000025.1:0-6804 GCA_045659125.1 Acutalibacteraceae bacterium | reverse complement strand
CACTGCTCAACACCGATATGAAATTTGAAATCGACAATATTGCACGCTTGATGCGTATGGCAGTAGAATATGGACGTTCTATCGGTTTTGAAGGTGACTTTTATATTGAGCCCAAGCCCAAGGAGCCTATGAAGCATCAGTATGATTTTGATGCTGCAACCGCCATCGGCTTCCTGCGTCAGTACGGTCTTGACAAGGACTTCAAGATGAACATTGAAGCCAACCATGCAACCCTTGCAGGCCACACCTTCCGTCATGAGCTGCGTGTTTCTGCTATAAACGGTATGCTCGGCTCCATCGACGCAAACCAGGGTGACCTCTTCCTCGGCTGGGATACCGATGAATTCCCCTATGACATTTACGAAACCACCATGTGCATGCTTGAAATCCTCAAATACGGTGGGCTTACCAACGGCGGCTTCAACTTTGATGCTAAAAACCGCAGACCCAGCTACACCAAGGAGGATATGTTCCATGCGTTCATCCTCGGCATGGATGCCTATGCACTCGGTCTTATCAAGGCTGCAAAAATCATTGAGGACGGCAGAGTGGACGAATTCATTGCACAGCGCTATGCTTCCTACAACGAAGGCATCGGTGCAAGAATCCGCAGCGGTGAAGCAGACCTTTGTGAGCTGGCTGACTATGCTCTGAAGCTTAAAAAGCCTGCAGCTCCCGGAAGCGGCAGACAGGAATATATTGAAAACGTTGTCAACAGCATTATGTTCGGTGAATAATGATGAAATATTGTATCGGTATTGATATCGGCACCTCGGGCACAAAAACTGTTTTGTTTGATTCCCTCGGCAATGCCGTCTGCTCGAAGAGTGCGGAATATCCGCTTTCGCAACCGAAAAACGGCTGGGCTGAGCAAGATCCCATCGATTGGAAAAATGCCGTGTTGTCCACACTGACTGCTGTTGTGAAAAACAGCGGTGTTGCCGCTGAAGATATTGTCGGCATCGGTCTTTCGGGACAGATGCACGGCCTTGTGATGCTCGATGAAGACGGTAATGTGCTTCGTCCGTCCATCATCTGGTGCGACCAGCGCACCGCTGCGGAATGTGAAGATATTGAGCGCCTTGTCGGCAGAGAAAGACTCATTGAAATCACTGCCAATCCTGCCTTGACAGGCTTTACGGCCTCCAAAATCATGTGGGTCAAAAAGAACGAACCGGAAATTTATGCAAAGTGCGCCCACATTCTGTTGCCTAAAGATTATATCCGCTATATTCTCTGTGGTGTGTTTGCCACAGAGGTCAGTGATGCTGCAGGCATGCAGCTTCTTGATGTGCCCAACCGTGACTGGTCGGATGAGGTACTCGAAAAGCTCGGCATTGACAAAAATCTGCTCGGCAAGGTCTATGAATCACCCGAAATCACGGGATATCTGACCGCTGAAATTGCCGAAATGACAGGTCTTACCACGGCAGTGCCCGTTGTGGGCGGTGCAGGTGACAATGCGGCTGCTGCTGTCGGTACGGGTGTTGTCAGGGACGGTGCTGCTTTCACCACCATCGGAACAAGCGGTGTTGTGTTTTTGCACACCGACAAGCCGGTGATTGACCCCAAGGGCAGAATCCACACCTTCTGCTGTGCCGTGCCCGGCTGCTGGCACGTGATGGGGGTGACCCAGGCTGCAGGGCTTTCGCTGCGCTGGACAAGGGATACCGTTTGCGAGCCTGAAATTGCCCTTGCAAAAGAAAAGAATTGTGACCCTTACGAAATTATGACTGCTCTTGCGGAAAAATCCCCCATCGGTGCAAACCGACTGCTGTTTTTGCCTTACCTTATGGGTGAACGCACACCGCATCTTGACCCCGATTGCCGCGGTGTATTCTTCGGCCTTTCCGCCATGCACACCAAGGGTGATCTCATCCGTGCCGTCATGGAGGGGGTAAGTTATTCGCTGTGCGATTGCCTTTCTGTTTTCCGTGAACTGAATATGGATGTCTGCACCATGTCTGTTTGCGGTGGCGGTGCAAGAAGTGCATTCTGGCGCAAGATGCTGGCAGATTTGTATGCAAGACCCGTCTGCCGTACACAGAACACCGAGGGTGCTGCACTCGGTGCTGCCATTCTTGCCATGGTCGGCGCAGGACTTTACAAAACCGTGCCTGAGGCCTGCGAAAGCATTATCCGCATTGCGGATGAAACCGCACCCGAAGCCGAAAACACAACGGCTTATGCACCGTATTATGAGTTGTATAAACAATTGTATGCCCCGCTGAAAAATGCATACAAGGCTCTTGCTGCTAATTGAGTGACATAAAAAAGTCAATTCGTTTGCGGATTGACTTTTTTTGCTTTCAATGCGAAAAAAAACGGCTCGGTCGTTTATATAAGTGAAAAAACTTTAACAAAAGGAGAAAGCACATGAAAAAAGCAGTTATTATTTTTATCGTTGTTATGATGGCAGTTGGGGTTTTTGTTCATTTGGATGATAAATACGATATCTTCCATTCCACACCCGTATTGACAGAAAAAGAATCGCAATCAACATCGCAGGAGGCGACACAGCTCTTGCTCACAGAGGAGAATGTATATCAGTATAATCCCTATACGGCTGTCATTGAGGGCTTGCTTGCGGAAAAAGACAATCCGTCCCTGATAAAGCCGATTTCATATTCAGCAGCTTTTACCTATTTGGGTGAGCACGACACCTTGCCGCATTATTCAATGAAGGCAGAGGTGCTTCCGCAATATAGTGTCGGCTATCCCTTTGCCTGCATAAGTCGGTCGATGAATGCAAATCCCATTGCCAATTTTCAGTGTCTGGTTGACAATGGCCTGATGGTCAGAGAGGAGGCCTCGGAAGAAAACAGCTTTAAGTTCATGACCAACGGCATTCACACACCGTATGAGATGCACAATCGTTCTTTACCCGTGCAGGAAAAGGTCTATGCCTTCGATGAAGACGGCTGTGTTCAGTTCTTGAATGATTTGCGCTCCCTTGTGTATGCAAACAGTGCGGAATGCGAATTGATGTCGGAGCGCAATAATTTTGAGATGATTCCTGACAGCATTTTCTGGTCAGAGGAGGATCATTGCTACTATGTCTACACACTTTTCTATGATCAGAGCTATGCAAATGCCGTATGCATTTATCTGCGCAGTACAGACGGTGAAGCTGTCACAGATGCAGAGCTGCAATATCTCTCTGTTTGCTATCCCCTCGGTGATGGCGCAGCAGGCATCGGCATGAGCACGGGCTTTTATCGTGAATCGGTCCGCTTCGACTTTTTGTCTGCTGTCACTGCAGCCGAGCTGCTGCTGACGGGGCGCTGCTATCTGAATGAAGCACAAATTCCGCAGAATCTTGCAGATCTTACGCTTGACATTCCTGCAGCCTATGCGCTTGGTGAATTCAACGCACAGATGCACACAGCAAAGTACTTTGGTGTTGAAGAAAAGGTGCAGGGCTATGGTATGGATTCTGCTGACCTGTATAGCTACAGAATCAAAAAATAACACAAAAATGCAGAAAGAATACTGCAGATCAGGGGGCTTTCTTGTGCGACAGCATTGATTTTGTGATGCGTGTGCATGCAGCATTCTTTTGCAATAAAACAATAACAGGTACTTTCAAGCAACAGACTTGAAAATACCTGTTTTTTTGTGTCGGAATTATTTATTGTACCGTGTCGGTCTGCGGTGCATATTGCCACAGCTGCAGATAGCCCTGGTCAAGAATCAGCACATAGGGATTGCTTTCGATGAATTCATACATACGGTCGTTGTATTTGTTGCCGTCCTGTCGCTTGTCAACAACATAGTAATCGGTGCAAACAAGCTCGCTGTAATGGTTTGGAACAGTGTGCAGATCCTTGCGGTCATACAGATGCGGTACAACATAGTCCCTTGCGGTAATACTGGCTTCCTCGGGGATCGCATCCAGCAGCTCCTCGGAAAGGCGGATTTCCTCTGCATGTGCAGACACATTTTTTGTGTAGTAGCTGAATTTCTGCAGGGTTGCACCTGTGCCGAATACCATGCACAGCACAAGCGAGGCGGTGATGCAGAATTTGCGTGCTTCCTGCTTCATTTGTGAGAAAACAAGGATGCACGAGAACAGAACAAGTGTTGCAGGACCGTAGGTGTACTGATAGAAAATATCGTACTGCGAGGCCAGTGTGGGCATGAGGTTGATGACCAGCATCGGAACCATCAGCAGCAGTGTCCACACATTTTTTGTCAAAAACGGACCGAACAGAACAGGAAGAAGCATCCATAAAAGGAATTCGAGCCGTTCTTGCGTCATAACCATTTTCAGCAGATAACCGATGTTCACAACAACGGTTTTGATAATGCCGAGCCACGAGCCCTCTGCATCGGAATAATATGCACTGAAGCGTGTGACCATCGGCTCACCGCCGAAGTATTCAATCATGCCCGTTGCAAATACAAACCATGCAAGTGCCATTGTGATCAGGGTAAGCCCCGTTGCCTTTTCTTTTTTTGCAAACAGGCAATAAAGCCCGATGCAGACGATGTAAACCGCAGCATCCTCCTTGACCGACAATGCCAGCAGTGTAAAAACGAGAATACCGATGCGCTTGTTTTCAACAATCATTGCAAGCAGCCAGAACAGCATCAACGGCAGGAACTTGTTTTCATGGAAGTCATTGCAGCAGCCGAGTGCCACACTGGGATAAAACAGCCATATAAGGCCTGCTGCCGTGGCGGCTGTCGGGGTCAGTCCCATTGCCTTGCAAAGACGGCGGATGGGGAACACGCAAAGGCCGAGTGCCAATGCCTGCATCACGAAAAGATAGGATGGATGGCTCCAAACCATATAGCCGGGCAGCAGCAGATAATAAACGGGTGAAAAATGCACCGCGAAATGACTCATAAGTCCGTCACGCTCCACGGTGGTGTAGGGAATTCCCGTGGTGCGCATATATTCAAACATCTGCGTGAAAATGCCGAGGTCGAAGGTTGCACCGCCGAAGTTTGTGTAGCGCAGAATCGTGAAGCCGCCCACAAAAAGGGTGAACAGCACACACGCAATGCTCAAAAGGACGGTGCTTTTTCGCCACGCCTGCAAATTGTTTGCCATCGGAAACGAAATTCTGTCCTCACGCGTTACATAACGCACCACAATGAACACTACAATGCCCACTGCAACGCACAAATACAGGTCAAGGCTCTTTTTTCCTGCAAGCATGCATCCGTACAGTGCTGTCAGCACAAGCATCGTCCAATGCCCGATTTTTTGCGATTTGATGAGAACGGACATGCCTGCCGTCAATGCACTCACGCAGGCAAAAATCACGCAATAAAGCGGAAGATGCACACTTTGCGTGAATTCCTTGGTGCCGAAGCCGTCCCCCATGAACAGTGCCACAGCAGATGCTGCAAGAAAGCCGCAGAAGGCAACCACGATGAGATAGGCGGGAGTGATGGCATATTTTGCAAGAAAATCTGTGCATTTTTCCAAAAACGCAAATAAACGGCCGAGCCGCCGTTTTTGCGGCAGCCCGACCTCATCTGCGGATATCTTGTTTTTTTGTTTATCAAAAAACGATTTCAAATTTTTCATAACAATCAATCCGTGTTATTTTTCTTCCGTCGGAAGATTTGTTTTGACGGTGGCAAGGTGGCGGATGATGGTGCTGCGCTTGATAATGCCGATAAACACACCTCTGTCGTCCACCACAGGAACAAAATTCTGCGTAATGGCCTTGTTAAAAACGGCATCAATGGTCACATTTGCCGTTACGCAGGGGTTGTAATCGGGACGGATAATATCCTTCAGCGGCAGCTTTTCAAGCTCGGAGCGCTTGGGGTTGTCATCGTCATACAAGGCCCACAGGAAATCACCAAGTGTGACCGAGCCGAAGTAGCGCCCCTGTTCATCAATCACGGGAATTTCCGCATAGCCGTGGAATTTCATTTTTTCAAGACCCTGACGAAGTGTGAAATCGCTTTCAAGATATTCCACTTCTGCCTTCGGGGTCAGAAATCGCATAATATTCAAAATCAATCACCTGTTAAAATATACCGTTCTTTTCTGCAATTACACTGAAAGACCGAAATAAGCCGCAGCATTGCCGAACGAAATGGCTTTCACCATGGCTTCAAGGGTTTCCATGTCAGCAGGATACTGTCCGCTTTCCACAAGATTACCTAAAAATTCGCAGACGATGCGTCTGAAATATTCGTGTCTGGGATAAGACAGGAACGAACGCGAGTCTGTGACCATGCCGATGAATTTGCCGATGACACCGAGGTTGCCGAGTGCCTTGATCTGCTCACGCATGCCGTCAATGTTGTCATTGAACCACCATGCGGTGCCGAATTGCACCTTGGAGCCGATTTCGTCGGACTGGAAGTTGCCGAGCATCGAGCCGAGAACATAGTTATCCTTCGGGTTGAGTGTGAACAGAACTGTTTTGGGCAGGCAGCCGTCGGATTCGAGTGAGTCGAGCAGCCGGGAGAGGTTTTCGGCAATGCTGTAATCGTCGGTGGGGTCGTAGCCTGTATCGGGGCCGAGTGTTCTGAATTTCGGGGTGTTGTTGTTGCGCATGGCGCCGAGGTGAATTTCACAGCCCCAGCCGCGTCTGTGGTATTCCTTTGCAAGGAAGCGGAACAGCTCGGTGCGGTAAGCATCAGCCTGCTGTCTTGTCAGTGCTTCGCCGCGAAGTGCAGCAGCAAAAATGTTTTCGAGTGTTTCTTCGTCTGCGCGTTCATAGGGCGGCCATGTGAATGCATGGTCGGTTGCACGGCAGCCGCACTCTGCAAAAACTTCGATACGCTCGAGCAGGACTTCCTTGAGCTTTGCGTAGGTCTTGATTTCCGTTC
>JAZOWJ010000024.1:0-1883 GCA_045659125.1 Acutalibacteraceae bacterium | reverse complement strand
CGTTGTGACCACCATTCTTAAATGTGCCCACGGCGAAACCGTTACCATTTATCATGATTGCTGCCTGCCCAGACCCTATTCCAGAAACTATGTTGTGCAGGGCACAAAGGGTATCTTCATGGAAATCAGCGACCGCAATGCATTGCTTGCAGTTGAAGGACTTACTGAAAGCACACACGAATGGGAACATCTTGATAAGCATATTGACAAGCTTGATCATCCGCTGTGGTGCAAATACACCAAGGACGGCATCAAAGCAGGTCACGGCGGTATGGACTATCTTGTTCTTTCCGCATTTGTGGAAGCAGCAAGAGATAATCTTGTACCTCCCATTGATGTTTATGATACCGCTACATGGATGGCAATTACCTGCCTTTCCGAACAGTCGGTAGCAATGGGCGGTCATCCTGTTGCATTCCCTGACTTCACCAACGGTGCATGGATCGACCGTGAACCCTACAGACGCGGTGTTTATTGCCTTGATGAAGTTTGTGATGATTTTTTTGTTGAAAAAGAGGAGGAATAAAAATGAGTTTTTACATTGGTATAGACGGTGGCGGCACCAAAACCCAGTATGCACTGTTTGATGAAAACAGAAATATGCTTGATACGGTCAAGACCGAAGGCAGCAACCACGAAAATCTTGAAGGTGCAATTCCTGCAGCTGCAGATATCATCATGAGTGGTGTCAATGCATTACTCGAAAAGAACAACCTTACAATTGACAATATTACCCATACCCTGATGGCACTTGCAGGTATCGACCATGTTTATCAGCATGATGAAATGCGTGTTGAGCTTGATAAGCGTGGCATGAAGAATTATTCCGTTTACAATGACGGCTTCATTGTCATCAAGGCAGGCTCCGATAACGGTGTCGGCATTGGTTATAACTGCGGCACAGGCACCTGCTGTAACTCCGTTGACTGTGACGGTAAAATGCTGCAGGTCGGCGGCTTCGGCGAATTGTCGGGCGATATGGGCAACGGCCACTGGATTGCAACGCAGACCTTCCGTCTGATTTATGATGACATTTGCCTGAAGGCAAGAAAGACAATGTTGACAGAGCTTGCTGTCAAGAACTTCGGCATCAAGGCTGAACGTGATGATCTTCTGAGCCTGATTGCAAAGCTCGAGGATGAAGCAGAAATGGAAAACACCATCCGTACCCTTATTGACATCTTCTTTGAAGCTGTTGCAGCAGGTGATGCACCTGCCATGGGTGTTATCAATCAGATGGCAGAACGCGGTGCAGAATATATTCTTGCACACATCAAGAATTCCAATTTTAATATTGATCCCGTTAATGTTGTTCTGTCGGGCTCTATCCATACCAAGCTTCCGTCTGAAATTTATAAGAATCTTCTCAAGGAACGCACGGAAGCCTTAAGCGGCAGAAAGTTCAAGTTCGTTTGTCTGGATGTCGCTCCCGTAACGGGATGGATCAACTGGATGCTTGAAGAAAATTTCGGAGGTTAAGAATATGAAAGAAATCAATGTAACCGTAATCGGTTCCGGCAGTACTTATTGTCCCGAGCTTGTTGACGGCTTTCTCAAAGCCGCCGATTCTTTGAAGCTCAAAAGACTTGTCCTGATGGACATTGATGAGAGAAAACGCACGATCGTCGGCGGTCTTTGCGTTCGTATGCTTAAAGCTGCAGGCTGCGATTGTGAAGTTGTTATGACCGACAACCTTGAAGAAGCACTCGTTGGTGCTGATTTTGTTGTCACGCAGATTCGTGTCGGCAAGCTGCCTGCACGTCATCTTGATGAAACCATTCCGCTTAAATATAACCTCATTGGCCAGGAAACTACAGGTATCGGCGGGTTCTTCAAGGCGCTTCGTACCATTCCCGTTATGCAGGAAATTGCTTCTGCAATTG
>JAZOWJ010000023.1:0-8477 GCA_045659125.1 Acutalibacteraceae bacterium | reverse complement strand
CCTGAAGAATTTTATATTTAAATCATAACAAAGACAAAAACATTTGTCAAGCAAATGGTGGCTTGACTTAGCAAAAAACAAGTGTATAATATAGTATAAATCAAATGTTTAAAGAAAGGTGAAAAATTATGTCAGAATGCTCACATGATTGTTCAAATTGCTCGGCAAAATGCAGTTCGCGTGAGAAGGAATCAAGTTTTCTTGCTCCGATGAATGCACATTCCAATATCAAAAAGGTGATCGGCATCGTCAGCGGTAAGGGCGGTGTCGGCAAATCCATGGTCACTTCCCTGCTTGCTGTTGAAGCACAACGCAGAGGATTTAAAGTCGGCATTCTTGATGCAGATATTACAGGGCCGTCCATTCCGAAAAGCTTTGGTATCACAGAGCGTGCAACCGGCAGTGATCTCGGCATCTTCCCTGTGCTGACAAAAACAGGCATTGAAATCATGTCGGTAAACCTGCTTCTTGAGGATGCCGCAGCACCTGTTGTCTGGAGAGGTCCGGTTATTGCAGGTACTGTCAAGCAATTCTGGACAGATGTTGTATGGAATGAGCTTGATTATCTGTTTATTGATATGCCTCCCGGAACAGGTGATGTACCGTTGACTGTATTCCAATCCATTCCGCTTGACGGCATTGTTGTGGTCACCAGTCCGCAGGACCTTGTATCCATGATCGTCGAAAAAGCTGTAAGAATGGCCGGCCTTATGAACATTCCTGTTTTAGGAATTGTGGAAAATTTCTCATATTTCATTTGTCCCGACTGCGAAAAGAAGCATTATATTTACGGCGAAAGCAAGCTCAACGAAATTGCCGAGAAGTTCAAAATTCCTGCAGCGGTACAGACTCCGATCAATCCGAAGCTTGCAGAGGGCTGCGATGCCGGCATGGCGGAATTGGCAGATACCGAAATGTTGAAGGAATTTGCAGATAAAATCATCGGCAATTAAAAACAGAAAGGGTGCACAGGCATGAAGATTATAATTTATAATGAAAATGTTATGCAAAACCTCCCCGCACACAAAAAAGCCTATTCAAACGGATTGCACAATGAATTGAAATCCATTTTTGACAAAGAACACGATGTGACCTGCGTAACATTGGAAGACATTGAATCAGGCTTAAGCAAAGAAGAGCTCGACAAGACAGACGTGCTTATCTGGTGGGGGCATATTGCGCATGACAAGGTGCCCGACGCAATCAATGAATATGTTTGCAAAAGAGTCAGCGAAGGCATGGGTGCAATTTTCCTGCATTCCGCTCATTTCTCAAAACCCTTCACTACGCTTTGCGAAACTCCCTGTTCCCTGCGTTGGCGCGAGGCAAACGAAGCAGAACGCGTGTGGACAACCGACCCGTTCCACCCGATCGCACAGGGTGTTGAACAAGGCTTCCGCCTTGACCATGAAGAAATGTATGGTGAACATTTTTACATTCCGACACCTGACAGTGTTGTATTTACCGGTTGGTTTGAAGGTGGTGAGGTTTTCCGCTCCGGATGCTGCTTCCATAAGGATAACGGCAGATTCTTCTATTTTCAGCCCGGGCATGAAACCTTCCCGATTTACAAAAATGAGAATGTTCGACTCATTCTGAAAAATGCAGTTAACTGGGTCGCAAAGGTTGGTCCCGAAAAATCTGATTTTGTCGGCAATGATAAATGCCTGCATCCCATCAAGCCGCCTGAAAAATTCAAGCGCAACAGATTCCTTTACAAGGAAATCGACAATAAGGAATAATTAATAAAACGGAACATCGCATTGTGCGGTGTTCCGTTTTATTATGTCTTATTCCTTTGATGTGATCAGCGCCAAGTCATATGCAGACAAAACTTTGCATTCACCCGGCTGCAATGAATCATCCAACGGCAATTTTCCCATCTGTGTGCGATGCAATGCAACAACGGGATTTCCCTGTTTCGCAAACATGCGCTTTATCTGATGATATCTGCCCTCCATCAGAATAACTCTGTAAACATTATTAGCATCATCAAGTAACGTCACACGCACGGGAAGCAGCTTTTCATCATCCAGCACAGGACCGTCTGCAAGCTCTGCAATTTCCGCCGCACTGACAGGACGTGTCAGTGTCACATGATAGGTTTTCGGCACGTGTTTTCCGGGTGCAAGAATACGATGTGCAAAATCACCGTCATCCGTAATGAGCACAAAGCCTGTTGTATCCTTATCGAGTCTGCCTGCCGGAAATAAACCTTTTCTGCGGATTTCGGCAGGAACAAGGTCTACAACCGTTTTCTCATTCGGGTCCTTAGAGGCAGAAACAACACCGGCAGGCTTGTGAAGCATAATATAAATATATTTTTGATAAACAACCCTGACACCGCTGACAACTATCTCATCCTCAGCAGGATTCACCTTTTCATCAGCACTTTTGCAAACCTTACCGTTAAGCAGTACCTGCGAATCGCGTAATTTCTTTTTCGCATCGCTTCGTGACAGCAAAAGTGTTTGTGATAACAATTTATCAAGACGTATCAATTCCATAAATTACTTCCTGTTAATATGTCGCTTCGTACGCAAAGCCATGCATAAAGCCATCCAATTCAACCGAGCAGATATCACCGCCGATGATAATCCCCTGACAAACCAACAGCGTGGCCTGCACATAAGCCTCACTTTGCGCATAACCGGGATAATTTGTCACAGCATATACCCATTTCTTTACACTTCGTCCTGCATAAGGCAAAAGATCAAAGCCTTGCGCCTGTTGAATGGCATTGTAATTACTGTAAACATCACCAAATTGTGCCGGAATAAAAATCTCCTGCACGCTTACCGGCTCGGCTTGAACTGTCCAGCCGAATTGCTCAAGGAATTGCAAATGCTCTTGCTGCGTAGCACCGCGAGGATAAACAGAAGAATTTACAGGGCTTTCGCGTGATATTCCTTTTACTGTAACAACGGTCAACAAAATGAGAACAAATGCAGCAAGATACATAATGAATCGGTATTTTGCAGACTTTAACGAAAAACAAAACATAAACTGAACACCTCACATCATAAGATATGAGGTGTCATTCAAAACTATGTACAATTAATATTCTTCAGCGGCCTTCTTAGAAGGAACATTTTCCAGCTGCTGCTGAACGATGCGAATCTTATTCAGACTGCTGTTGAAATTGTTAATACCTTCAACAAGAATATTCTCCGTATCTCCGATAATGGTGTCAACAAAATTGCTTGCACCTGTGCGAAGATCAGTAGACCACTTCTGGGCATTGTTAACAATTTCAGTATAGTTTGCTTTTGCCTTTTCAATGATATCTGCAGCCTGTGAACGTGCTTCAGCTACAATCTGTTCTGCTTCTGCTTCTGCCTCAGCCTTCAGCTGTGCAGCATGCTCATGTGCCAATTTGGTAATGCTGGTTTCTTCAACCATCTGCGAAGCCAGCACTTCACCCTGCTTGATTCTGGCAGCAGCCTGTGACTGTGCCTTGTCAAGAATCATCTTGCGTTCAGCGGCAATCTTTCTTGCCTGCTTGACTTCTTCAGGCATTTCAAGACGAATATCTTCAAGAAGGCGGCGGATAGAATCAGAATCAACCTTAACCTTTCCGGAGCCCATTAACGACGGTTTACCGTCATCAAGCAAATCCTCAATCTGGCTCAGCAAATCCTCTACGCTCATAATTCATTCATCCTTCCGTTATTATAGCTTTGTTTTTTATATCTTCTATTATCGCTTCGGGCACAAATGCGCTGATGTCGCCACCGTAGCTGCACACTTCGCGCACCAAAGACGAGCTTAAGAACATGTATTCTGCGCTGGTAACAAAAAACATGGTATCCACCTGCGGGGCCAAACGTTTATTTGTGAGCGCCTGTTGGAATTCATCCTCATAATCGGAAACAGCTCGCAAGCCTTTTACAACTGCGACAGCACCGATTTTCTGAACATAATCAGCAAGCAAGCCGCTGTGAAAATCAACCTCAACATTCGGAAGATGTGCTACACTCTTCCTGATCAGTTCAACGCGCTCATCAGGTTTAAAAAGACCCGTGTTGCGCTTTTTGCTGTTATACATAACTGTCACAACGACCTTGTCAAAAACCTTAGCAGCACGAGTGATAACATCAACATGGCCTAAAGTGATGGGATCAAAACTACCGGGACAAACAGCAATTTTTTGCATAAGAATGACCTCTCATTCTGACTTATATCTGTAAATAGTAACCTTTGTGTGAGAATAATTACGAACACGATCGATTGTGAAATTCCCGGCTTGCGCAGGCAACTCTTCTTTCAGATCCGATTCACAGACAATGATTCCACCCGGGGTTACATGATCTGCCACATAAGGCAAAACCTTATCGATCCATTTCCGACCATACGGAGGATCGAGAAATACGATTCCGAAGGTCTGCATACAGGATTTGATATAACTTAATGCATCCCCTGCAACCAACCTTGCTTGCGACTGAAAACCGCATGCAGCGATGTTGGTCTGAATTGCCTGTTGGGATTTTCTGGAGCTGTCCACAAAAACACAAGAAGCAGCGCCACGGCTCAATGCTTCAATACCAAGCTGCCCGGAGCCTGCAAAAAGATCCAGCACATCTCTGCCTTCAATTTCAAACTGAACAGCACTGAAAAGGCCTTCCTTGACCTTATCCAACGTCGGACGGACCTCCATCCCTTCAGGGGTAACAAGCTTTCTCCCCCTTGCAGAACCTGTTATTACTCGCAAACGAACTCTCCGTTCATAAATAAAAATTTACTTATTTATTATTACACAAAAGAATGTGATTTGTCAACCGTAATTTTTTACAATATTATATATATCGTCACTTTTTTCTGCAAATAATGATATTCCGACGTCAGATAATTGTTTTTGCGTTCTGAATCCCCATGTTACGCCGATTGCGGTAAGATTTGCATTGTTTGCAGTATATGCATCTGCTTCCGAATCACCGACATACAGAGTTTCATTTGCAAGAACATTCATCTCCAGCAACAACTCGTCAACAACTGCACGATCAGGCTTTAATCGTCTGCTGCCATTATCCCCCTTTACATTGCACAGCAATGAACCGAAAAAATATTCACAAATTTCTCGTGCAGCCGCTTCCTTTTTATTGGTAGCAACGGCACAAAGAATACCGTCATTGTTTAATTTTTCAAGAAGTGCAACAATACCGTCATAGGGCTTTGTTTTAACAATTGAATGCTCCTTATAATAAACCGTCAGTTCATTCGTACACACAGCAGCAATATCATCTGATTCACTTTCAGGCAAGGAGCGACGCATAAGCATATACAATCCGTTACCGACAAAGGAACGAATCTCATCACGCGTTCTTTGCGGATAATTATGCACAGATAAAACATAATTGACAGCATCGGCAAGATCATCCAAAGTATCTGTCAACGTGCCGTCGAGATCAAAAATCACAGCCTTTATCATTTATTCCACCTCATTTTTATTCTTATGAAAATACTCAAAAACACTTTTTGCAGCCGGCTTACTGATTCCGTTGACAGCTTCCAGAGAGGCAAGATCTGCATTCTGCACGGCTGTCAAGGTGCCAAAATGCTTCAGCAAAGCTTTAGCACGTTTTTCGCCAATGCCCTCTATTTGAGTGAGATTGGAAGACAATGTACTCTTTTTTCTTTTCTGTCGATGATAGGTAATTGCAAAGCGGTGCACTTCCTCCTGTATTTCGGCAACCAATGTAAACACTGCACGTTTTTCCTGAATGGATATTTCATCACCGGTTGTTGCAATTGCACGTGTGCGGTGCTTACCATCCTTTACCATACCAAACAAAGGAATGTCTATGTTTTTTTGTTTCATAACCGCACGAACGGCATTTACTTCACCCTTTGCACCGTCCAGCAAAATCAGATCAGGCAATCTGCCGAAAGCTTCATCGCCCTTCAGATTATGCAGATATTCATCAAAACGGCGCTCGAGCACCTGTGCCATCGCTGCACAGTCATCGTTTTCAATACCGCGCACTGAAAATTTCCTGTATGCTTTTTTAAAGGGCCTGCCGTCCTTAAAAACGATCATACCACCAACAGTTTCACTACCTGCTGTATGCGATATATCGTAGGCTTCAATATACAAAGGTGTCTTTTTCAGGCCGAGCATTGAACCAAGGTCATCAAGAACCTTTTGCTGTTTTTCGTTTCTGCCTGTGTACCGTGAAAGTTTTTCGGAGGCATTCTCCCTTGCCATCTGTATCAATCGGAGTCCTTCTCCCTGCTTAGGTACAAAAAGTTGCACCTTTTTACCACGTTTTTCCGAAAGCCACTTTTCAAGCAATTCGGAGTCCGCCGGCTGCAAATCGACACTGACACGTTCGGGAATATCATCACGCATAGTGTAAAACTGCGTCAGCAAACGGCTGCGATCTTCTTCTGCATTCTCCCATCTGTCAAACACAAAGCTCTCGGAATCATACAGCTTGCCGTCACTGTAACGCAATACGGTAAGACAAGATTTGTCGCAACCGTCAACAACAGCAAAAACATCCTGCAATCCGCTACGTACAGCAACGACATTTTGCTTTTGCCATGTTTTCTGAATGGAAGCGATACGGTCACGCAAACGGGCAGCCTTTTCAAATTCGAGATTTTCTGCGGCCTGCTGCATATCATATTTAAGCTTACGCATGATTTCACCGTCACCGTTCAACAGCAATGCAAGAGCATCGTGCAGCGATTCCATATATTCCTGCTCCGTCATCTTTCCGCAGCACGGTGCAGCACAGTTTTTGATGTGATAATGCAGACATGGACGGGATTGTCGATTGATGTCATACGGAAAATGCTTGTTGCAAGACGGCAACCCAAAGATTGCTTTTGCATCCTGCACAGCTTTTGAAACATATCCGGTTGATGCAAACGGACCGTAATAATCCGCACCGTCATCCGCTTTTTGTTTTTCAGCGGTCAGAATCGGCCATCTGTCTTTGGAAACTTTAATATAACCATAGCCCTTGTCATCCTTCAGAAGAATGTTATACTTCGGGTGATGCTGTTTAATCAGCGAGCATTCCAAAACAAGGGCCTCAAATTCGGATGCAACAAGAATATAATCAAAGTCGTGCACATTTTCGACCATCCTGCGAACTTTGACAGAATGGTTACTCTGCGAACCGAAATATTGACTTACACGGTTGCGCAAAGCCTTTGCTTTACCGATATAAATAATTTCACCCGATCTGTTTTTCATAATATATACACCGGGTGTCAACGGTAATTGCATTGCTTTCCTGCGCAATTCGACAATATTCATCCTGCATCCTCCATGCATAAAAAATGAAAAAATCCGCTCTGCAATGCAGAACGGTTTTTTACTGAAATCAAATACTTATTCGGCAAAACCGGCTTCGACCATCTTAACAAGTGCTGCCAAAGCTTCGTTTTCATCATTGCCGTCAGCAATAATGCGAATGTCTGTGCCACCGGTGATACCGAGAGAAAGCACACCAAGAAGGCTCTTTGCGTTTGCTCTGCGTTCTTCTTTTTCAACCCAGATAGAAGATCTGAATTCATTTGCTTTCTGAATGAAGAAGGTTGCCGGACGTGCATGCAAGCCAACCTGATTCTGAACAGTAATATCTTTATGGACCATAAATAACTCTCCCACGGCATTAATTTGGTTTCTGAAAATGCACAAAAAGAAGCATCAGAAACTCTTTGCTTGTTACATATTATAACACAAATCTTTTACTCGTCAATCACAAACCGCAGTGTTTTGAAAAAATCGTTTGATAGGCTAAAGTATGACAATATTTACTATCGTGATTTGTGCATTTTGACAAACGATTTCTTATTCATCAGTCATTTCTGACTGTTTTTTTGTCTGCATTACAACAGAATCGAGCATTTGCTTCTCTTTTGCAGTTAATTCGGCATTTCCTAAATCTTCTAACTTTATTGTTCGAATATCTAAATTTTGTTCAATAGAAAATAACTCAATAATTTCTTGATTTGCAATTTCGAGATTTTCTGGTGCAATAACAAAGCTATCTTTTGTATCGTCTAATGTGCCGTAGTGCTATGCAATCTGTAAACGAGCCTCTTCTATTTCCGCTCCCGCAGTCATAATTGTACGAATGTTTTTTTGAATGACAAAATTTGCCTTAACGGGAATATATAAATCCTGCTCCTCAAATAAATTACTAAAAATAGAAGCATATTCATAAATTTGATAATTATTTAAAGTCATTATTATTTCTCCTTTTTCTCAATAATAAGCTCATTTACTTGAGCTTTTAATTTCTAAATTTCTGCGATACATAAAGCAATAAATTCGGCATATCGCAATGAATAGTCCTATGTGTCATTATCAATTATCAATCCAGCAAAATCAGCAGTAGTTAAATTAGCTTCCTTAAGGGCCTATTCTACTTCTTGAGCTATTAAACCAGTATGATAACGATTGGACGTACCATTATTATACTTGTATATAACGGGATGTAATAAATCAAATAATTGACTAT
>JAZOWJ010000022.1:0-1758 GCA_045659125.1 Acutalibacteraceae bacterium | reverse complement strand
GGCATCAATGTTCGCTCCGATAAAGATGAATTCCCAGCCGTATTTGCTTTTCTGCTTTTCAATCATGGCCTTGACCTGCGCACTTGTGTAGTTGCGGCTTGCATTTTCCATGCCGTCGGTGGTGATAACAAACATGGTGTGCTCCGGCACATCCTCGGGACGGGCATATTTGTGGACATTTCCGATGTGGTGAATGGCACTGCCGAGTGCATCGATGAGTGCGGTGGAGCCGCGAACGGTGTAATCAGCATCGGTCATGGGCTGCACATCTGCAAGCCTTACACGGTCATGCAGCACCTCGCTGACATGGTCAAACAGAACAGTGGATACAAAGCATTCGCCCTCCTGCGCTCTCTGCTTTTCGATCATGGAATTGAATCCGCCGATGGTGTCGGCTTCAAGCCCGCCCATGGAGCCGCTGCGGTCAAGAATAAATACAAGCTCGGTGATGTTGTTTTTGGTTTCCATAATAAAATTCTCCTTAAAAAAATAATGTGGTCGCAGGTTTTTTGTGAACCTTACAACCACATTATAGCGATTTTTTTGTTGAATTGGTCGCTTGTCGGGTGACTTTTAAGCACTTCCGAGAAGCACCTGATCAAATTCAAACAAGGCCTCGTTGATGACGAAAATATCGTAAATGCCTTTTTGAATGAAGTAGCGGATGATCTTGTCAAACGGAAAGCTGCGTGAGAGGGTGAGCCCTGCACAGGCAAGCAGCTCCTGCGTTTCGTCGAGATTGAGCTGCAGTGCAATCGCAAAAGCTACGGCCGTTTGCTTGGAGGGCTTATAGGTATCGGGATTGCACTTAATTTTGGAAAAGGTCTTTTTGTCAATATTGGCTTTTTTGTAGCACTGCACATCGGTCATGCCACGCTCATCAATAAGGTCAAAAAGCTTATAGGCAAAGGTTTTTTCCATAGACTGCATATATTCATGCAGGGATTTGTTTCTTGCGGAGCCGTATTCACAGCTCTGCCTTGCAAGCGGCTCCTGCAGGCTTCTTTTTTCACTGACCACAGGTGCATCACAGGTAAAGAGTGTATCTGCAAGGGGTGCAAGAGGGGCAGTCATGCATTCCATGCTGCAATCATACGATGCAAGTCCGCCGAGAACTTCACTGATTTCCGCAAACAGCTGACGGCTGAATTCATAAGAGGTGCGGTCATAAACGCAAAGATAAACCATCATTTCATGGTCATAAAGGAATTCAGAAATAATCTGCACGGCATAAGACAAAACCTGATCCTTGGGATAGCCGTAAGCACCTGCCGAAATCAACGGAAAGGCAACCGAATAACAGCCATATTCAAGCGCAAGCCGCAGTGATTCCTCATAGCAGGAGCGAAGAATGATTTTCTCACCGCGAAGCCCCCCGCGCCAGACAGGCCCCGAGGTGTGGATAATATATTTTGCATCCATGTTGAACGCAGGTGTGATTTTTGCAGTGCCCAGGCCGAGGGGTGCAATTTTTCTGCAGGCGATATCCAGCAGCGGACCTGCGGCCTGATGTATGGCATAGTCAACACCGCTGTAGCCGACCATTTCCTCATTGGTCGTATTCACAACGGCATCAACCTGCATTTTTGTAATATCCCGACGAATAATCTGAAGAGGCATATTATCACTCCCGAAAAAAATCAACGTAATCCTCAAAATATTAATGCAAAAAAATCGCTTGCATAACAACAAGCGAGATTTTTGCTACCATATAATTAATTACAATACACTCAAACACACAAGTCGGAGGCCAAGCGG
>JAZOWJ010000021.1:0-9603 GCA_045659125.1 Acutalibacteraceae bacterium | reverse complement strand
ACGAGCTGATACATGGAAAACGCTGGGAAGAAGTTCACCTGCGATTTTGTACATGTTGGGGATCATGAGAAGAAGACCCTGAGAAGCTGTGTAAGTTGTTGTGAGCGCACCGGCTGCGAGTGAACCGTGAACAGTACCTGCTGCACCTGCTTCGGACTGCATTTCGGAAACCTTAACAGTTGTTCCGAAGATGTTTTTCACGCCCTGAGCGGACCACTGGTCAACATAGTCAGCCATCGGGCTGGAAGGTGTGATGGGGTAGATACCGGCAACTTCAGTAAAAGCATAAGAGACATATGCTGCTGCATTGTTGCCGTCCATGGATTTGAACTTTCTTGCCATTTTTATTCCTCCATAAATTATTAGCGTGTTTAAAAAATTTTTTACACCATCTGTCATTATAATACTTCCTGCGCAAAAAGTAAACAAGAAAATAAACAAATTTTTAGCAAATTTATACTTCTTTTTTCTATGATATTTGTATACATTGTTAAAAAGAAAACAATTTACATTATAATGTCTGTATTCATGCCGTCACATTGTATAGCAATTTGCTACACTAAAGTGATGAAATTTGTGCAAAAGGGAAAAATTCCGAGAAACAATAAATTTTTTCTTGCAATGTGTTTTTTCATGTTTTATTATATTTACCATAATTTTGCTGATGCAAAGGAGTGAATCTGAGATGAATGCCTATATGACCAAGATTCTCGAACAAGTAAAAAAAGTAAATGCGAATGAACCCGAGTTCATTCAGACCGTTGAAGAGGTCTTCAATTCCATCGCACCCGTAATTGAAGCCGAGCCGATTTATGAAAAGCTCAATATCCTCGGCAGAATCGTCGAGCCTGAGCGTCAGATCATGTTCCGCGTTCCGTGGGTGGATGACAACGGCAATGTGCAGGTAAACCGCGGCTTCCGTGTGCAGTTCAACAGTGCTATCGGTCCCTACAAGGGCGGTCTTCGCTTCCATCCGTCCGTATATATCGGCATCATGAAGTTCCTCGCTTTTGAGCAGACCTTTAAAAACAGCCTGACCGGTCTTCCCATGGGTGGCGGTAAGGGGGGCTCCGACTTCGATCCCATCGGCAAGTCCGATAACGAAGTCATGCGCTTCTGCCAGTCCTTCATGACCGAGCTGTACCGTCACATCGGACCTGATGTGGACGTTCCTGCAGGTGACATCGGTGTCGGCGGCCGTGAAATCGGCTACCTGTTCGGTCAGTACAAGAGAATTAAAAACGCTTATGAAAACGGTGTTCTCACCGGTAAGGGCTTCTCCTACGGCGGCTCCAGAATCCGTCCCGAAGCTACAGGCTACGGTGCTGTTTATTATGTACAGTGCATGCTTGAGCATTTTGAAGATAATATTAAGGATAAGACAGTTGCCATCTCCGGTTTCGGTAACGTTGCATGGGGTGTTGCTTGCAAGCTGACCCAGCTGGGCGCCAAGGTTGTTACCCTCTCCGGTCCCGACGGCTACATCTACGATCCCGACGGTGTCAACACACCCGAAAAGATTGCATTCATGCTTGAAATGCGTGCAGGCGAAGGCAAGGTCAAGGCTTATGCCGACAAGTTCGGTGTTGAATTCTTCCCCGGTCAGAAGCCCTGGAATGTCAAGTGTGACATCTGCATGCCTTGTGCAACGCAGAACGAGGTTGGTATGGTTGAAGCAGAACAGATGGTCAACAACGGCGTTTCTTATTATGTCGAGGTTTCCAATATGCCCACCACCAACGAAGCACTTTCTTATCTGCACAAGAATCTTCGCTGCGTAGCTCCCTCCAAGGCTGTCAATGCAGGCGGTGTTGCCGTTTCCGGTCTTGAAATGTCCCAGAACTCCATGCGTCTGGGCTGGAGTGCACAGGAGGTTGACGAAAAGCTCAGAGGCATCATGAGAAATATCCATGATTCTTCCGTTGCTGCTGCCGAAAAATACGGCTTCGGCTACGATCTTGTTGCAGGTGCAAACATCGCAGGCTTCCTGAAGGTTGCCGATGCCATGATCGCACAGGGCATTGTTTAAAAATATTCCGAAAATTTCAAAAAAGTTCTTTACAAATGTAAAACTTTATGCTATACTGCATTACTGTCCGGGTTCTCGGTCTTTGGATTGAACCGTCTTTTTACGGTGTTCACCTGCCTTTGACTGGGGCTGAGGATAAATAATAAATGAGGTGAAAAAACATGACTGCTGCAGAAAAAACCGCAATCATCAAAGAGTACGCTCTCCACGAAGGCGACACAGGTTCTCCCGAAGTTCAGATCGCTGTTCTCACCAAGAGAATCAACGACCTTACCGAGCACCTGAAGACCAATAAGAAGGACCATCATTCCAGACGCGGCCTTCTCAAGATGGTCGGTCACAGAAGAAACCTTCTTGCTTACCTGCAGAAGGTTGATATCGAAAGATATCGTGCCATCATCGCAAAACTCGGCATCCGTAAATAAGCGATTCCGAAAGGCGGCAGGCTTTCTGCCGCCTTGTTTTGCATCATGCAATAATGTAATTGCAGAACCAAAACCATGCAATCTCCGGCAATGCCAGCAGGGTTTTAGCAGTGAATAGAGTAGTTTCCGTGCGAGAATACTGTATTTATTGTTAAAATCCGAGCTCATGCCGTGGAAATATAAAAAATAACAGTGAGGTAAAAGAAATGTTTGAAGGCTTCAAAAAGTATGAAACCACTCTCGCAGGCCGTCCCTTTGTTGTAGAGGTCGGCAAAATGGCTCAGCTTGCCGGCGGCAGCTGCCTTGTCCGTTACGGCGAAACCGAAATCCTTTGCACTGCTACCATGGCAGACAAGCCCCGTGAAGGCGTGGACTTCTTCCCGATGTCCATCGACTTCGAAGAAAAGCTCTATTCCGTAGGCAAAATTCCCGGCTCCTTCCAGCGCCGTGAAGGGAAGGCAAGCGACAAGGCTGTGCTTTGCGCCCGTGTAATCGACAGACCCATCCGTCCTCTCTTCCCCAAGGATATGAGAAACGATGTGGGCATCGTTGCAACCGTTATGTCTGTTGACCCCGATTGCCTTCCCGAAATCACCGCTATGATCGGTGTTTCCATCGCTCTCTCCATCTCCGAAATTCCGTGGGCAGGCCCCATCGCAGGTGTTTCCGTGGGCCTTATCGACGGCGAATATGTTATGAATCCTACCGCTGAACAGCGTGAAAAGAGCGAAATGGCAGTTACCGTTGCTTCCACCGAAGACCTGATTGCCATGATCGAAGCAGGTGCCAACGAAATCGACAACGAAACCATGTTCAACGGCATTATGGCTGCTCATGAAGTCAACAAGGAAATGGTTGAATTCATCAAGGGCATCCAGGCTGAAATCGGCAAGGAAAAGGTTGATTTCCCCTCCAACGATCCTTCCCACGAACTCTACGAAGCCGTTAAGGAATTCGCAATCGAAGATGTCAAGGTTGCTCTTGACACCGACGACAAGAGAATCCGTGACGAAAGACTTCGCCCCATCTATGCAGCCGTTCACGAAAAGTTCGACGAGCTCTTCCCCGAAGAGGTTTCCAAGATTGACGACTGCCTCTACAAGCTGCAGAAGTTCATCGTCCGCCGCTGGCTTCTTGATGAAGGCAAGCGTGTTGACGGCCGCGGCATCAATGATATGCGTCCTCTGAATGCTGAAATCGACCTTCTTACCCGTGTGCACGGCTCCGGTATGTTCACCCGCGGTCAGACCCAGGTTCTTACCGTAACCACCCTCGGCACCATCGGTGAAGCTCAGCTTCTTGACGGTATCGACGAAGAAGAAAGCAAGAGATATATCCATCATTATAACTTCCCGGCATACTCTGTCGGCGAAACCAAGCCCTCCAGAGGCCCCGGCAGACGTGAAATCGGTCACGGTGCACTTGCCGAAAGAGCACTCATCCCTGTGCTGCCCTCTGTTGAAGAATTCCCCTACACCATCCGCCTTGTTTCCGAGGTTCTGTCCTCCAACGGCTCCACCTCCCAGGCTTCCATCTGCGGCTCCACGCTTTCTCTGATGGCAGCAGGTGTGCCCATCAAGGCTCCCGTAGCAGGTATTTCCTGCGGTCTTGTTACCGAAGGCGACCGCTTCATGACCATGGTTGACATTCAGGGTCTTGAAGACTTCTTCGGCGATATGGACTTCAAGGTCGGCGGCACCAAGAAGGGTATCACCGCCATCCAGATGGATACCAAGGTTCACGGTCTGACTCCCGAAATCGTTAAGGAAGCATTCGAAAAGACCTATGTTGCCCGTTGCAAGATTCTTGACGAAGTTATGATTCCCTGCATTGCAGAGCCCAGAGCAGAGCTTTCCAAGTATGCTCCCAAGATGCTTTCCACCAAGATCGACGTTGAAAAGATCGGCGATGTTATCGGCAAGCAGGGCAAGGTTATTCAGAAGATCTGTGCTGAATGCGACGTTAAGATCGACATTGAGGACGACGGCTCCGTATTCGTTTCCTCCACCGATCTCGACAATGCAAAGAAGGCTCTTGACATCATCCACACCATCGCAAACGATCCCGAGGTCGGCGCAATCTACAAGGGTGTTGTCACCAGACTGATGAGCTTCGGTGCATTCGTTGAAATCGCTCCCGGCAAGGAAGGCATGGTTCACATCAGCCACCTCGATGTAAAGCGCATCGATAAGGTTGAAGATGTTGTCACCGTTGGTGATGAAATCATCGTTGAAGTTCTGCCTATCGACGATCAGGGAAGACTCAACCTTTCCAGAAGAAATGCTCTTATCAAGGTTGAAGGTCTTGTTCCCGAAAACGAAATTTCTGATGAGCCCCGCAAGCCCCGTCAGGGCGGAAACCGTGGTGGCGACCGCAGAAACAACGACCGCAGACCCCGCAGAAATCACGATTGATTTTTGTAACTGATATGTAATGAAAGACTGTCCGCAAGGGCAGTCTTTTTTTTGTACTTTTAACGGAAATGTGAGGGGATGCAGAGCTGTTAAATTATGATTTAGCGGTGAGTTGGTTTTTGATGAGATTTGCCCTTATATTCTGTAGGGGAGCCGTTTCGGCTCCCGCATAAAGGGCTTCATGTTGACTTTTTTAAACGGGAGGCGGAACGCCTCCCCTACGGTGATGTCATCATTCGCTCACCTGTGAACCATGATTTATCCCCCAGCAAAATTCTGTGCTGCTGTGTGTGTTTTTTTTCTATTGTCTAGATGTATATTTCCGCCGGAAAATGTATATATACACTCAAACGGTAAAAAAATACCGAAAACACATATTGATAAAAGTTTAACAAAGAAAATGCGACGTCAAAAAATGGGGATTTTTGTGAAGTGATTTTCCTTTACTTGTTGAAAACTTTGTTAAAAATGTTGAAAACTCATAAGTTCGGCAACACTTTTACTTGTTAAAAAATTAACAAGTAAAGTAATTTACTTGTCTTAACAAAAGTTTTTAACATTTTGTTGAAAAACTGATTTCTGTATATACAGTTTCTATCCATTTGTCATTTTCTGAATATTTTTTGCAAAAGCTTAAAAAAAGTGATAGGCAAGACGGTAAAATTGTGGTAAAATAAATAAGGAAGGGAAGGTGGAAATATGTCCGTTTCACTTTTGGCAAATGCAAAAATCAATCTTTTCCTTGACCTTGGCGGCGTGCTGATGAACGGCTACCACGGCATCTGGACAGTGATGCAGTCCGTTGACCTGGCCGACAGAATCACTGTGGACCTGACCGAAGGCGGTATTTCTGTTTCGTGCACAGACGGCAAAATCCCTACGGGTGAAAAGAATATCGCATATAAGGCAGCATCCTTATTTCTTGATCATATCGGCAGCACGCAGGGTGTGCATATTTCGATAGAAAAAAGAATTCCCTCACAGGCCGGTCTTGGCGGCGGCAGTGCAGATGCAGCAGGAACCTTGCTTGCGCTCAACCGGCTGTTCGGTAATCCGATTGACAAGCAGCAGCTTTGCAGGCTTGCATTCCGTTGCGGTGCGGATGTTCCGTTTTGTCTGGATGGCGGTATGCAGCTTTGTCAGAATATGGGCGAGGTGATTGCCCCCATGCCGGCACTCAATGATGTGCATATTGTGATTGCCAAGCCGCAGGCAGGTGTATCCACAGCAGAGGCTTATGCTGCTTATGATAATGCTGTGTGGGTTCGCCGTGCTGACCGCGAGCAGTTTTTGTATTTTTCCGCAACGGGCAACACACCCGAAATTCTGCGTCGCTGTTTTAATATCTTCGAACAGTTTATTGAAGTCCCCGGCAGAGCAGACATCAAGTCCCTTATGCGTAAACACAACGCAAAGGCTGCCTGCATGAGTGGCAGCGGCTCTGCGATTTACGGTATTTTTGTGGATCGCAAGGCTGCAGAGGCTTGTGCTGAACAGCTCAGGAGCATAGCACCTGATGTTTTTGTTTGCTCTCCGTGCAAAAGCGGAATTATTTTTGAATAAAGCGGAATATTTTTCCTGCAGACCGTCCACACTTTCGGGTGAAAGGACGGTTTTTTTATGCTCTCGTTAAGAAACACTTATTTTTGTGCGGCTGTCAGCCTGCTGTGTGGCATGGCTGTTTGCATCGGCTCTACCTGTGTTTATGCACAAACCTGTTCGCAGGTGCGTGATGATGTGCTGCGATTGCATGTGATTGCAAATTCCGACAGTGCAGAGGATCAGAACATAAAATTGTTGGTACGTGATCGCTTGCTTGAGGTTGGTGCGTTTTGCTTTGAAAATGCCGAAAACAGGGAACAGGCAGTGCAGGCTGTGCAGAATGCATGCGAAACCCTGACCAATGCCGCCAATCGTGTGCTGGCCGCCAACGGTTTTTCTTACACCGCGACCGTAACGGTGAAGGAAGAATATTTTGACACAAGAGCCTATGAGGACATCACTCTGCCTGCAGGGCGGTATCTTGCCGTGTGTGCGGTGTTGGGAGAGGGGGAAGGCAAAAACTGGTGGTGTGTGATGTTTCCGCCCTTGTGTCTGCCGGCCGTGACTGCGACCGAGGGGGATTATGCCTTGTTCGATGACGAAAACGGCATGGTTCTTGCTGCCGAAAACGGATATGAGATCCGCTTTAAAATCGTGGAGCTGTTTGAAAAATGGAAGCAGAAAATAAAAGAAAAGCAGAATGAAGATACTTGATTTTGCTGTATGCAGGTGTTATACTTTTTTGCGGGTGATAAAAATGGATGAATTATATAATCAATATTGTATAACAGGCATTACTGCAACGGTTCTTGACGTGATGGGGCTGCCCGTGCCTGCTGCGATTGCTGACCCGATTGCACCGCTTTCGGAAAAATGGAAAAGCAAGATCGCTGACCGTGCATTTCTTTATAATCCCGATGCGATTGCTCTGTGGCTGTATCAGAAATATACAAGCCTGTTCACACCTGTCATTGCAAGCACGCAGACCGCATTGCCGTTGCTGTCGGTTATGCCGAGTGTGACCCCTGTGTGCTTTGCATCCATGTATACGGGCATTATGCCGGAGCAGCACGGCATCCGTAAATATGAAAAGCCTGTTCTGCAGGTGAAAACACTGTTCGATTATCTCATTGCAAACGGCAAAAGATGTGCCATCGTTTCAACCTCAAACGACAGCATTTCACGCATTTTTCTTGAACGCGAAATGGATTATTTTATTTACGATTCCATTGAAGAGGTCAATGAAAAGGCCATGCAGCTCATTGCAGAGGACAATTACGATGTGATCGTGGTTTACAACGGCAATTTTGACAGCCGTATGCACAAAACGGGGCCCGAAAGTGAGGAAGCTCTGCGTGAGCTTACCGACAATGCCGCAAGCTTTGAATATTTTGTGCAGGCCATTCAAAAGCATTGGAAGCACCATGATACCTTTTACGGCTTCATGCCTGACCACGGCTGTCATGCCATTGACGGTGACTGCGGATCACACGGGCTCGATATGGTGGAGGATATGAACATTATTCACTTCTACGGCTTCAACGAAAAGCAATAAACCATTTGCACCGATGTATTGTCGGTGCATTTTTTCATCCTTTTTTGCATACATCAAAAGGGGAGTGGGGTCATTGCGTTTCACAATTGCAAAAACAAAAGTTCACATCACCTTTTTCTTTGCTGCAGGCATGGCCCTTCTTGCGGTTTGGCGTGGCGGAATGACGGTGCTTTGTGTGTTGTCTGCCGTGCTTTTGCATGAATGTACACATCTGTTCTGTTTTTATTTTTGCAAGGCCGCACCGTCGGAATTGACCGTCGGCTTGTTCGGTATGCGGCTGTCGGACGAATCGACCCGTCTGCTGTCTTATAAAAAGGAGCTGCTTTGCACGGTGAGTGCACCGCTTGTGAATTGCTGTGTCTGCTTGCTTTTGCTTGGCTTTTTGCATTATGGCGAAGCGGTGCAGACCCTCTTTGCCGTGCATGGCTCACTTGGTGCTTTTAATTTGCTGCCTGTTCGTTGTCTTGACGGCGGTCGCAGTGTACTGTGTTTGCTGTATGCCTTGTTTTCTGTGCAAAAGGCAGAACAGCTGATGACAGCAATTGAATGGATTTTCTTTTGCTTGCTTCTCATTTTTGTGATTGCATATTTTCTGCTTGTACGATTTGAGCCGACTGCTCTTGTGTTTTTGGTTTATCTTGCTTTTCTTTTATTTTTCCGCAAATAATGCCTTGCAAAAGAGTCGGAAAATCTGTATAATGTATAATAGAAAAGGATGTGTTGTTTTGAATAAAAAACTTGAAAAGATTCTTCCGCTTGTGCAGAAGCCTGCCCGATACACGGGCGGTGAGCTGAACAGTGTGATGAAGGATAAGAAAAAGGTCGATATCCGCTATGCGTTCTGTTTTCCCGATTCCTATGAAATCGGTATGTCGCATCTGGGTATCAAAATTCTGTATTCGCTTGTCAATGCCCGCGAGGATGCATGGTGTGAGCGTGTGTTTACACCGTGGCCCGATATGGAAGAAAAAATGCGTGAGCATAATATTCCTCTGTTTGCGGTTGAAAGCGGTGACCCGATCAAGGATTTTGACATGATCGGCTTTACCGTGCAGTACGAGCTGTGTTATACGAACATCATCAATATGCTCGACCTTGCAGGACTGCCCTTGTATTCCAAGGACAGAACCACACTGACACCTCTGATCGTTGCAGGCGGTCCGTCCGTTTGCAATGCCGAGCCGATTGCGGATTTTGTTGATCTTTGTATGCCCGGTGAGGGTGAAGAGATCACCAACGAGCTCATCGATCTGCTGAAAGAACACAAAAAAAAGGGCTCCACCAAGCAGGAATTCCTGCGTGAAGCCGCAAAATTAGAGGGTATTTATGTGCCCTCGCTTTATGATGTGTCTTACAACGAGGACGGCACCGTCAATGCCATTGAAGCAAAGGATGGTGCTCCTGACACTGTTAAAAAGCGTGTTGTCAGTGATCTTGACAATGTATTCTATCCCGACAAGCTTATTGTTCCGTTTATCGAAGTGGTGCATGACCGTGTCACGCACGAAATCTTCCGTGGCTGCATCCGTGGCTGCCGTTTCTGTCAGGCAGGATTTTTGTACAGACCCATCCGCGAAAAATCCCCTGACACAATCTCGTGTCAGTGTGAGCATCTGATTAAAACAAGCGGTTATGACG
>JAZOWJ010000020.1:0-28562 GCA_045659125.1 Acutalibacteraceae bacterium | reverse complement strand
GGCAAACAAGGAATCACTTGTTGCAGGTGGCGATCTTGTAAAAGAAACCGCCGGAAAGAAGAATGTCCATATTCTGCCGGTAGATAGTGAGCATTCAGCCATTTTTCAATGTCTTGCTGCATCCCCTTCCAACGGACAGTTAAAAAAAATCATTCTCACAGCATCAGGAGGTCCGTTCTTCGGCAGAACAAAGGATGAATTGCAAAGCGTTACCATCCGTGATGCACTCAAGCATCCGAACTGGAGTATGGGGGCAAAAATAACGGTTGATTCTGCAACTATGTTCAACAAAGGACTTGAATTGATAGAAGCTTGTCACCTGTTTGACGTAACGCCTGACAAAGTTGATATTATTGTTCACCGCGAAAGCATTTTGCATTCTGCAGTTGAATTTACAGACGGAGCGGTAATTGCACAGCTCGGTGTTCCCGATATGCGCATTCCTATTCAATATGCTCTGACATATCCGGAGCGCTTTGAATCCCCGAGCGAAAGTATAAACTTTGCGAAGCTTGCAAAGATGACATTTTTTGAACCTGATGAAGAAACTTTCGATTGTTTGTCAATTTGTCGTGAGGCATTTATCAAGGGCGGCTTATATCCTACAGCTGTGAATGCAGCCAATGAAGAAGCAAACAGACTCTTCAGAGAAGAGAAAATCTCATTCCTGCAAATCGGCGAGCTGATTCGCACTGCATTCAGCATTGATTGTGCACAAAAAACATATACTTTAGAAATGATAGAAGATGTTGAACGCGAAGCAAGACAAAGGGTTTTAAATTGCGTCGGCATATGAGGTGATATAACTTGTCAGTTTTACCTTTAGCAATGAATATTCAGATTATGTGGGGCAAAGTATGGCCGATATTATTAGCAATTTTATTTTTCGGCTTGATAATATCTCTGCATGAATTCGGGCATTTTATAACCGCAAAACTTTTCAAGGTAAGAGTAAATGAATTTTCAATCGGTATGGGCCCTGCTCTGTTCAAAAAAAGAAAAGGACAAAAAATTCAATTCTTACCAACACTTTTAAAACAAAAAAGAAAGACAAAAGCACCTGCTGATACTGCGTCCACACAAGCAGCTGTTGATGCTGACGTCGGAGAAACCGAATACTCATTGCGACTGCTTCCCATTGGTGGATTTTGTGCCATGGAAGGTGAAAATGGCGAATCAACCGATGATGCTGCTTTTTGCAGCAAAAAACCATGGCAACGCTTTATAGTACTTGCTGCGGGTGCTACACTCAATATTATTCTCGGCCTTGTGTTGATAGCTGTTATGCTGTTTGCAGACGGAACGGTTTTGTCCAACAAAATCAGTTATGTATCCGACACGGTGGATGCCGAACAAAACAGCATTCAGGTCGGCGACGAAATCATTGAGGTTGACGGAACAAGAGTTTACTCCACAAGAGATCTGTCTTATTGTTTATTCCAAAGAAGTGAAGCTGACGGTGCCGATCTGACAGTAAAACGCAACGGTGAAAGAATTGTTGTTGAGAATTTCATTTTTGATGACACAAACGAAACAGCGCCGCATTATTTTGCAGTTACGCAAAACAAAGTGACTTTCATCAATTGCGGCATTTATGCCGTAAAGGAAACTGTTGCTATGGCAAAGCTTGTCTATCTCAGTCTGATAGATATGCTAAGCGGTGATTACGGTCTTGACGATCTTTCGGGACCGATAGGAACAGTAAATATTGTTGCGGAAACTGCCTCACAAGCAGTCAATGAACAGGATTACTCTTCTATGCTTTTCCTGTTAGCATTTATTACTGTTAACATCGGCCTTGTCAATCTTTTGCCCTTGCCGGCATTGGATGGCGGAAGAATCTTCTTTGTACTCATTGAAATGATTATCAGAAGACCCGTTCCGCAGAAATTTGAAGCATTGGTTCATGCGATCGGTATGATATTATTGCTTGGACTAATGGCATTGATTTGCTTTAACGATATCAAAAATCTGATTGTGAATTGATTATGAGAATTATAAAGAAAGAAATCAAAATTGGTAACATTTATATTGGCGGTAATCATCCGATTGCTGTACAATCCATGCTCAATACAGATTCAGAAAACAAACAAGCCTGTGTTGAACAAGCACTTGCATTACAACAAGCAGGCTGTCAGATAATCAGAATTTCCGTACCTACTCAGGAATCTGTTGATTCTGTTTATGAATTAAAAAAGAATCTTACAATTCCTGTTGTTGCCGACATTCATTTTGATTATAGACTGGCACTTGAAAGTATTGCAGCCGGAGCAGATAAGGTTCGCCTCAATCCCGGCAATATCGGTTCTGATGATCGTGTAAAAGCGGTCGCAGATGCCTGTAATGCAGCAAACATCCCAATACGCATTGGTGTTAATTCAGGCTCTTTGGAAAAACATATTCTGCAAAAATATGGTTCTCCTGTGCCGGAAGCACTTGTTGAAAGTGCGCTGTTTCATGCTTCCCTGCTTGAGAAATATGATTTTGATAATATTGTCATTTCAATCAAATCTTCTGATGTTATCAGAACGCGTGATGCATACAGATTGCTGTCAGAAAAATGTAATTATCCTTTGCATGTCGGCGTTACAGAGGCCGGCACAAGCCGTATGGGGCTCATTAAATCTGCTGCAGGTATCGGTGCATTGCTGATGGATGGCATCGGCGACACAATCCGCGTTTCACTGACGGCTGATCCGATAGAAGAAATCTCCGCAGGCTTCGACATTTTAAAGGCAGTCGGTCTTGGTAAGGATGGTGTCAGGATCGTATCCTGCCCGACTTGCGGTAGAACAAAAATTGATCTGATTCACTTGGCTCAACAGGTTGAAGAAGCTCTGAAGGAATGCGAAAAGAATATTACGGTTGCAGTTATGGGTTGCGTTGTCAACGGCCCCGGTGAAGCCCGTGAAGCAGATGTAGGTATTGCAGGCGGCGATGGTTGCGGCCTGATTTTCAAAAAAGGTGAGATTCTTCGTAAAGTACAGGAAGAGAATTTGCTCGAAGAACTGCTAAAGGAAATCAAAGAATTATAAACATACAGGTGGTTACTTGAAAAGGTTACATAAACTTATCATTTTTGTTCTTATATTTGCACTGTGCTGTCCGATTATATCTGTAGTGCCATCGACACTCATAACCAATGCTTCGGCAAGTACAACCACAGGCTATTATGAAGCTACAAGTGTATTGAATATGCGCTCTGCTGCGTCATCATCTTCTGCCTTGGTATATACAGATACAACCAATACTGTCGCAGTACAGGTGCCGATCGGAACACATTTGATTGTCACAAAGGTCAGCAATGACTATGGATTGACCTGCTATCAAGGCTTTGAAGGTTGGGTTTCTTTATCGCATTGTGAATACATACGAGATTTTGTTACTCCAAATGATGCAACAACTGCAATCCTTGACATCAGTCAGTTTCAGAATCCGGCAAGTTTTAACTGGTCAAAAATCAAAGCCGCAGGCATTACAGGTGTTATCATCCGACTTGCAGGTCGTTATGCAATTTCCGACGGCAGCGGAAGCATCTATGAAGACAGTTATTTTCTTGATCACTATCAGGCAGCAAAGGCCGTCGGCATGAATGTCGGCTTCTATTTCTTCAGCTATGCAATGACTCGCGAAGGAGCTGTTGAGGAAGCACAATATTGTCTTGATATGATTAAGAAACACCATCTTGTTGCGGAATTACCGATTTTCTTCGATCTTGAAGATTATGACGGAGATAGCCAGAAGCCGCATTTTAACGGCGGACGAGCATTGAATAATATGCTTGTCAATGCGTTCTGTTCCACAATTGAAAATGCAGGGTATTACGCAGGTGTGTATACAAATTACAACTTCATAACAAATGTTGTTGATCCTTCTGTTCTGAACAACAGAGCATTTTGGTATGCACAATACAATTCCTCTGTTTCTTACACCGGCAGATATGATTTATGGCAATACACAAGCACCGGCATCGTTGACGGCTACAATGCAAGCGGCTCTCTTGATATGAACTATTGCTACAGGGATTACCCCACTTTTATCAAGCAATACGGCTTCAATGGATTTGAGGGTAATCATTCAACAGGCAGTGATGGTCATGTACACCAGTATGCCTCCCCTGTTATCGTTCAGAGTCCTACCTGTACGTCAGACGGTCTGCAGAGCATTTCCTGTTCAACCTGCAATGAAAAGCTGAAAACCGAACTGATACCGCTGACAGCACATAACGAAAAACAAGTATTTATTCCGAACAATATGGTGGATTTCAAGCAGAATGATACATTCTCAATGAGTACATCACAGTATTATGACTTATCAACCGACAGTTCAACCTTATCTGCATTTAATGCAATTCAATCTATTGGAGGCACCTTGTTGACTTACTGCATTGATTGCAAAAGAATTCAATCTGTGCAACATTTTTCCGATATCGCAGGCTGCAGTCACAAATTCAATATGAATCCTGCGATTTATAAGGCAAACAGCACGATGAACATTCGCACAGGACCTTCAACTTCATTTGCCTCCATCACAAATCAATCGGGAACCACCATTTATGTTTCTGCCGGTGAAACGTATGAAATATTTTATACGCTCGGCAATTGGGGTTATGCAAAATATAACAACACCTATGGCTGGATCAGCCTGAACTACAGCAGCATGCTTCAGAAGGCAATGTATCTTAATACGCAAACTTCAGTACAAGCTGATTGTGACTCCAACGGCATTGAAGCTGCAAGCTGTACGACTTGCGGTGAAATTGCTTATAAGTATGCAACTGAAGCGCTCGGACATGCGAGTGGCACAGTACAGAAAATCTCAGGCACCTGCCTGACAAACGGTAACTTCACAACCCATTGTCAGCTTTGCAATGTTTTGCTGCGATTCGAAATATCAGATTTCGGCAATCACATTTATGAACGAACCGTGCACTCATATCCAACAGATTATTCCCTTGGTTCAGCAACGTATACATGCACGGTGTGTGATGAGAGTCACTATGTGCAGTTAAGATCGCTGAATATGTACGACGCAGTGGGAGCTACAGGCTGCGATAGCAGCGATGCACGTATTGCACTTCGCTGCTCTGTTGGTCTCGAGGATATATCTTACAGATATTTACACCGTCTGGATGCAGATTACGACGATAAATTAACTGCGGCAGATGCTCGTTTGTTGCTTCGTATCAGTGTCGGTCTTGAAGATGAGTACGAGCTTTTATTTAAGTATTTTGAAGTAAAATAACAAATAACCGGGGCACTTCTTCAGAAATGTCCCGGTTAATATTTTATTCAAATTAAAAAACAATACCAAGTGCAGTGCCAAGATGGGTTGTAATAAGCTGTTCATAACCATTGCGTTCATAAAAGCGGATTGCACCATCATTATCACTTCCGCAAACAAGCATCAATGAACGAACACCCTTCCCCATAAGATGCTGCTTCAACGTGTCAAGCAATTTCGAACCAATCCCCTGTCCCTGATATTCATCAAAGATATCAATATGCAGGTGGGCAGGATACTGATTTCTGAACATGGTGTGTGTGATAATATCAAGCTTTGCATCTATGTAATATTTCAAAGACAAAGCAAATGCCTGCGGAAGATAAATTTCAGAAAATTTCTGTTCATAAATGTCACAATTTTCTGCGCAGTAGGTATAGCCGATCACCTCGTCATCATCATTAACGGCAACAAAACAATTTTCAGGCTCTTGTTCAATATAATAATTACAATACATCAGCAAAATATATTGCTTAAGTGCCTCATCAGCTTCATCAATTTTTGCATTCGCAATACACAGAGCCTGTACCCTTTCTCTGTCCTTTTCCTGGAACGGTCTGATTGTTATCATTTTATCAACTCCTTACATTTAATATACCATTATTTTTGAAAAAAGTCTATAATTATACTGTATTTTTTCAAAAAATTATGATACAATGAATCGGGTGATAATATGAAATATGCAACAATAGGAACATCGTGGATTACGCAAAGCTACATAGATGCTGCTGATTTTACTAATTTATGGCAACTTGATGCTGTGTATTCGCGAAATGAGGACACAGCAAAAGCCTTTGCTGTCAGAAACCATGTTCAGAAATATTATACTGATCTTACAAAGCTGTCTGCTGATTGCGAAATTCAAGCTGTTTATATTGCAAGTCCGAATGCTTTGCATTATTCGCAAAGCAAGCAAATGCTTCTCGCAGGCAAGCATGTTATCGTTGAAAAACCTGCAACAATAACAGCAGAGGAATACAAAGAGCTCAAACAACTTGCTGACAGCAAGAATTTAATTTACACAGAAGCAATTATGTCCATGCATGTGCCTGCTTTGCAATTGCTTAAAAATTCCATCCTCGAAATCGGACGCATTTCTTCTGCACACTTCGATTTCTGCCAGTTGTCCTCAAAATATCCGGCTTTAAAAAGCGGTAACATCCCGAATATTTTTAACCCTGATTTGTGCACAGGAGCTCTTATGGACCTGGGGGTTTACAATTTATATTTGATTGCAGAACTGTTCGGTGAACCGCAGACAATTCTTTCATCTTCTGCAAATTTACATACAAATGCAGATCATACGACAAGTGCTATTTTTAAGTATCCTGATTTTCAACTGACACTTACTTGTTCAAAAATCGGACAAGGCTTTTCACAATCAGAAATTATCGGTGATGCAGGTACGATCGGTATTGATTCAATTTCGCAGCTGACAGGGATAACTTTACGCAGCAAAAACAGCGATCGGATTGACACCATCGTGTCTTTTGACGAAGACCGAACAGAAATTATGAGTCATGAGGCCGGATTCTTTTATGATTGCATAGCTAATAAATCAAAAAGAAATGAATATGAGCATTGTCATGAAACCGCACTTAAAGTGAGAGCTTTGTGCGATGAAATTCGTAAGCAAAATAATTTTCCGTTTTAAAAGGAGTTTTCAACATGAGTAAAAAAATCAATGGCGGCGTATATCCCACAATGATCACCCCCTATACCAAAGACAACAAAATTGACTTCAATGGTGTTGAGCAGATTTTGAATTGGTATGCCGAACGTGGTGTAGATGGTATTTTTGCAATTTGTCAGTCCAGCGAAATATTCTTTCTGAGCTTCGAAGAAAAGCTTGCCCTCCTCAAATTTATCATGGAACATAAGCCGCAAGGTGTCAACATCGTTGCATCCGGTCATACGGCGGATGATCTTGATACGCAGATTGAAGAAGCCAAACACTACATCGACTGCGGCATTGATGCCTATGTGTTCATTTCCAACCGCTTTGCAAAAGCGGACGAAGGCGATGATATTTTCATGGAAAATATGATGAAGGCCTGCGATGCATTGCCGGGTGTTGACTTTGGCATCTACGAATGTCCCTATCCTTATAAAAGGCTTCTCACTCCTGAGCTTCTTAAAGAAATGGTCAAAACAAACCGATTCCGTTTTATAAAGGATACTTGCTGCAGCCTCGAGCAATTGAAAGCAAAGGCAGAGGCTGTCAAGGGGAGTGACCTCATGATATTCAATGCAAATGCGGCAACATTCCTTGAAAGCATGAAGATGGGTTGCTCAGGTTATTCCGGTGTTATGGCAAACTTCCATCCCGAGCTGTATTCCGAACTGATTGCAAATATCGATAAAGATCCTGTTAAAGCACAGAAATTGCAGGATATAGTCGGTTTCTTCTCTGTTGCTGAATGTCAGACATATCCCATCAATGCAAAGTATTACATGACCCTTGACGGTCTTGATATCAACATTACCAGCCGTGCAAGAAGCATTGCTGACTTCCCTAAAAATCGTGCACTCGAAATTGATCAGATGTATGCAGTAACAAAAATGCTTAAAGAAACACTGTAAATCATCACACATAAAAACACGGCAATCTTGAGATTGCCGTGTTTAATTTTATTGCTCCAATTTATTCAGGAAGGCTTTTGTTCTTTCCATTTGCGGATTGCCGAGAACAATATCCGGATGACCTTGTTCGACGATAACACCACCGTCAATAAAGATAAGATGATCCGAAACCAATCGGGCAAAATTCATTTCATGTGTTACAATACCCATTGTCATGTTTTCTTCCGCCAACTGACGGATTACTCGCAAAACTTCTGCTGTCAACTCAGGATCTAGAGCAGATGTCGGCTCATCAAAGAAAAGAATCTGCGGTTTTAATGCAAGCGCTCTTGCAATTGCAACACGTTGCTGCTGACCGCCCGAAAGCTGATAAGGATAAGCATCGGCTTTTTCTTTCAACCCCATTTTGTCAAGCAAAACCTCTGCCTCAGCCATCACCTCATCCTTATTGCGTTTTTGAACACGCAAAGGGGCATCGGTAATATTCTTCAAAACAGAAAAATGAGGAAACAGGTTAAAATTCTGAAATACAAGACCAAAATAGTTCTTGATCTCCTTCATATCCTTACCTTTGGCATATACAACTTTTCCGTTATCTTCTGTCCATGCGGCTTTTTTGTCACCATACATAATGGAACCGCCATTGATGGTTTCAAGCATTGCTGCACATCGAAGCAATGTGGATTTTCCACCACCGGACGGGCCGATGATAGATAACACATCACCCTGTTTGATGGATACAGAAATATCCTTGATAACTTCAAGATCACCGAAGGATTTTTGTATGTTATTCATTGTCAAAATGTTACTCATACGGCACCTCCTTAACGGTAATAGGAAAGTTTCTTTTCAACGCGTTCCATTATAAAAGCTACTGCATAATTGAAAACGAAATAGAACACACCGGCAATCACAAAGGGCATCAAAGTAGACTGGGAGGAAGCGATTTTCTTTGCTAATGTGAACATCTCAGAATACGAAATTGCAAATGCAAGGGATGTGTCCTTAACAAGTGTTATCATTTCATTCGTAATAGACGGCAGAATGCGTTTGATAACCTGCGGCAAAATAATACGAACAAAAGTATGCGCTTTGGAATAGCCCATAATTTCAGCCGCTTCATACTGACCGACAGGCATAGACTCAATACCACCGCGATAAATTTCAGCAAAATAAGCGGCATAATTGAGAACAAAGCCGATGATAACAGCTATAAATCTGTAATTGGAGCCGGTCTGAATGCCGAACAGATAATGCGGTCCGAAAAACACAACCATCAATTGCAGCATAAGCGGTGTACCGCGCATAATCGAAATATAGAACTTAACAATCCATTGCAAGGGCTTAAATCGTGACATCCTTCCGAAAGCAACAAGCAAGCCAAGCGGTAAAGAACCAAGAAGAGTCAATGCGAATATTGCAACACTCTTCAAAAATCCCTCTGCAAGCATTGTAACCATGGTTTGCAATTCCATAGCATCCTCCTGAATAATAAGATTCCCAGGAATCCTATAAACTAAAAAATAAGGGCGGAATCTTTCGGATTCCGCCCCGATAGCTCAAATCAAATTATTTGTTAAGCAGAACAAGGCTGTCAATGACAAGACCTTTTTCTTCATATTCAGCAGCAATTGCAGCCATGGTGCCGTCAGCAGCAATAGCTTCAACCTGCTCCCAAACAGTAGCAGCAAGTTCGGTGTTACCAAGCAGGAAACCGATTGCATATTCTTCGGAAGAAACAGCTTCATCAAGAATAACATAAGTGCCTTCTTCCTGAGATGCAAGGTTATACATTGCTACACCGTAGTCAACAGCAATTGCATCAGCAGTACCCATGCCGAGTTCCATGAAAGCATTGTTATAGTCAGCAGTTTCAATGAGATCACCGAAAGAAGCAAGAAGATCAGCATTGTCTTCAGAATTCAGAGCATCAAGTGCAGAGGAAGCAGCCTGGGTAATAACATTCTTACCGGCGAGATCTGCAAGAGATTCGATACCGGAATCAGCCTTAACAACCATAACGATGGAGTTGTCATAGTATGCATCAGTCCATGTGTACTGTTCAAGACGTTCTGCAGACTTTGTGAAGCCGTTCCAGATGCAGTCGATGGTGCCGTTAGCAAGTTCAGCATCCTTGGAAGCCCAGTCGATAGGCTGTGCAACAAATGTCCAACCAAGTCTTGCGCAAACTTCTTCAGCGAGAGCAAGATCGAAGCCGTCGTAGGAACCATCATCAGCAATGAAGCCAAAGGGCGGGAATTCTGCGTCGTAGCCTACAGTAAAAGTGATTTCTTCAGCATCTGCATTGCCGTCGGTAAGAACATCACCGTTGGAAGCAGCATCACCATTGCTGATTGCGTCGCCATTGGAAGCAGCATCAGTGGGATCGGTCGTTTCATTTGCACAAGCTGCAAATGAAAGTACCATAAGCAGAGTCATAAGAATAGCGATAAACTTTTTCATTTTTGTTTCCTCCATTTAATTATCATGATATCGCTTTAGTATATTAACACGGAAAATAATTAAAAGCAAGCATATTTTACCTTTTCAGCACTTTGCATAAAATATAGCAAAAAATAAGTGCTTATTGCACAATGCAACAAGCACTTATTAACATTATTTATTGCTGCGGCTTCTGCAAACCACCAACAAATTCAACCATACCGGAGACACCCTTATATCTGATATAATCATCTGTCGGAGAAATATATTCTGCGGGTACGTTTTCAGAGAATGAAGTGACTTCAACAGTATTATCCAATGTTTCAGCATTGGAATAGGACTCGATGTAAACAATTGCACCTTCTGCAGTCAGATAAAACTTCTCAATTTTGCCGTTATCATAATAATAAGTACAACAAATCAGTTCACGATCACGGAAAGTCACAGTTGAAGTTTCAGCAGGATAAGTAAATGAAACCGAATTCATTGCATTGTTAACACCTTTTTCAATGTCATCCGTACTCATCCCTAGCAGTTTCATAACTGCAGGGCTCAACTCAAGACAAGTTTTACCTACAGGATTCACAAGATAGAATGTTCCATTCGGATCGCGAAGAATTCCGATTGTTGCCCCATCCATGTCAGTTGTCATATAAATGGATGTTTGCTTTGTAACAGCAACCTCCATCGGGCTTTTTTCGTCCGGCTTCTCCATAACACCGGACATATAATACTGGCCGGTATGATAGGCTTTAATCTGCGCATAAAAGGTTTCAGGATATACAGAATCAACAGGAACTGTTGTCTGAGCAGGAAGAGTTGTTACATCGGGCTGAGATAAAACCGGCTGTGTTGACTCAATAACAGGATCCGTGTGAATAATAACCGTTATATTAGCGCTGGTTTCTACGGACGCATCAGTAGGGGCGGGTACAAGAGAGTCATTTCCTGAAAAAGCTTTAACAAGCAGATTTGATATTATCACAATTGCAAGAATTGTAACACCAACGGAAATCCACTTTTTAATCTGATTTTTGTCAATAGCAGCAGATTTCTGATTCTTTGCTGCATCGGCAGACATTACAACAACATGACCGCTGCGCAAGCATTCAAGTGTCTTCAAAAGCTCATCAACATCAGAAAAACGAGCTTTCGGCTTATAAGCACAAGCTTTCAGAACAATACCTGTCAATGCAGCACTGCTGTTCTTCGGCGGAGGCAACGGTAATCCTGCATGTCGATTTTGCACCGCATAAGCAATATCATCCGCAGTCGGATTCTGCAGGCCTTGCGGTAACAAAGGCAAACGATTGGCATTCAACAATGTATAAAGAATCACACCAATAGAATGTACATCACCATTGTATACTGTTGCTTCGCCACGATGCTCCTCAGGCGAAAGGAAACGAGTGTCTGCCTCATTGCCAAAGCAACCGAGAGAATAATTGCCGTCATCATCTACAAAAATATTGTCAATCGTAATCAGCCTGCGCGGCAATTCATTACTTTTGATATAATTGACTGCATGGCACAGGTGCAATCCAAGACGCACCGTTTCTTCTTGTGAGAAGAAATAATGATCAATGATTGATTGCAATGATCTGACCTTTTTGGTTAGAATCAGCACAGTCTGCTGCTTCTTTTCATCGTCCTCATCAAGAATCTGAACAGCTTCTACCGACAGAAGATTTTCACATTCAGTCTTATCCAGATACTTTTGAATGCTTCCGACAAAATCATCTGCTGCTTGCCTGAAAAATTCAATAGCCTGATCCTCAGTCATGCCGTTTTCCATTAAAATCAGATAATCATCATTGCTTGCAGGAAAATCGACTACCCAAAGCGAAGCCTCATTTTCACCATCATCAGACTTCACAAGATACTGCATATATTCATTTTTTTGATCCACACAATCGTGTATTACCCATGAATCAAACACACGATCGGCAACATTAAAAGAAGCCGTAGTCAGCACCCCTTTTTTATGGCAATATATAGATTATATAATGAATGCATGATTTTGTCAATCAGTCTTTTTTATATAGAATCAAACTTTTATGCTCAACCGAAGAATACAGTATCAGTATCAAGAATCACTGCATCGCTTCTATTAAATACAACATCTGCATGGTCATCATACAATGTCAAAGCGGCACCGCTGTATAAATGTTCATCACAATCCTGACTTTTCTGCGGCTTGCCTGCTATAATTGCAGCACAAGGCTGACCCAAATGATCAAATTCATCCCCTACAGGACAGATCCTGCAGCAATGATTATGTCCAAACAGCATAAGCTGAGGCTTGATGTGCTCTTTTAATAAACAGGCCCACTGCGCATAGAGCTCTTGTTCAATATCAAACGGCGGTTTATGTATATATGTAAAAGGAATATGACAAATGACAATCTTATTTTTTATATTATCAGCATTGTATTCATTCGCATTGTTTGCAATTACCTGCTTAATAAATTCTGTTTCCTGCAATCTGAAATGATGAAAGCAAATTGTATTGCCGTATTCAGGGTGATCATCAGGCTTATCCTCTCCGCAATCAAGTACCATTCCCCACAAGGATCCTACTTTAAAAGTATAGTATGTTTTTCCATTCCATGTCGGTGTATACTTGCCGAATTCTTCAGCATGAATACCGCGTGTATCATGGTTACCACGTGCAAAAACACATGGACATTCACCGTTGGTGATTCCTGCTGCAATGCGGTAAATAGAATTAAAATTCTGCACATCGCCGCTGTGATTCGGAATATCGCCGTTAAGAATAAGCAAATCGATTTCATCACCAAAATAACGACCTGCAGCTATCGGCTCTTTTTCAAGATTATGCGCATCAGATAACAAATATATTTTTACACAGTCCTTATGCACCGGACGGAAAGAAACCGTAAGACTTCTCACATCTTCACTCTCAGGAAAATAGGGCTTTCTGTCAGTCATAACTCTATAGTAAACAGTATATTCTTTTGCTTCATCAAGTACACTCATAGGCACATGAATGCGATGCACATGACAATTTGAGCACAGTATGCCATTTGAATCATCGTAATATGTATTAGAACCAATTTCTGCCCATACTACAGCAGGCTTTATAAAAGGTATAAAAATCTGATATTCATCCCCTACAGCAAACACACTGGGTAAGCAATCCATATTGTCGGAACAAAACTCATTTATCATAGCTGCACCTCAAATCAAACACATTTAATTATACTATATCAATTTATTTCACTGCGGTCAATAAAATTTACTTGTTTTTTTTGAAAGAATGTGTTAATTTAATTGCGAGGTGAATAGTATGAAATATGTTATAGCATCCGATATACACGGCTCTGAATATTATTGCAGGTTATTATTGGAGGCATACAAAAAAGAGAATGCAGATAAATTACTGTTGCTTGGCGATATACTCTATCATGGTCCGCGTAATGATTTACCAACTGAATATGCCCCAAAAACAGTAATCGCAATGTTAAACGAAGCATCATCCGACATTCTTTGCGTAAGGGGGAATTGTGACACTGAAGTTGATCAGATGGTGCTCGACTTCCCTATTCTTGCAGATTATTGCATTTTAAGCTATGGAAAGCGGATGATTTTTGCAACACATGGTCACAATTTCAACACCACCAATAAGCCGATGCTTCATGATGGCGATATTCTGTTGCATGGTCACACACATATTCCCGTTTGCGAAAAGCATGATAACTTCCATTATCTGAATCCGGGCTCTGTATCTATTCCGAAGGAAAATTCACATCACGGCTACATGACCTTTGAGAACGGCATTTTCACATGGAAAGATTTTAATGGAGACACTAAACTGCTTTTTGATATGAATGATTGATAAAAACCACTCAGAATCTTAATTAAGCTTTATAAAATTATTTCAACGTTTTAAGAAGCAACATTCTATTATTGCAAAATCCGCCCTCATGCCGTTTTCGGAATGAGAGCGGATTATTATATACTCGGCGAATTAACCTAAAACGAATTACTTATTTTGTTGATATATCCAATTTTTATTTATATTATTTTTATGTATAGAAAATACTGTCGTTATGTGGTATGATAATTAAAATGTTTCTTAATGGAGGTCAAACAGTGGTTACCAAAATCAAATCTCTGCTGTCCGACGTGCGTTTGTATTGGAAAATGCCCGCAATCGGCCGCTACATGACATTCAAGGAAATTGCTGCCTATTCAGGCGGCGGTATCGGCGCTTACATGATCATAACTCTCGGCAATGCATGCCTGCTTGCAACAAACAACACGTTGCTGTCAAGCACATTGGGTATTGACCCTACAGATATGTACATCATGTATGTTATTGCCGTTCTTGCCAATATACCGTTAACAGGTATTCGTGCAAACATTATCGACAACACAAGAAACAAAGCCGGTAAGTATCGTCCTTATATCGTTACCATGGCTATTCCGTCTGCTTTGATATGCAACCTGATGGTATGGTTCCCATACAGCAAGTTACCCGCGATTGTAGGCGATGGCATGCTGTTCGGAGAAACCCGCGCATATATTGCAAAATGTGCAATCATCATGGTGTTAAATCTGATGCTGCACTTTATCTACTATTTCTTCTATGATTCATATGAAAACCTTATTCATGTGCTTTCTCCTAACTCACAGGAACGAGCAGACGTAGCATCGGTCAAAAGTGTCGTTTATTCACTTGCTCCCACCCTCGTTAACCTGTTTACTCCCCTTATTGCACAGCACATCTTCCACACAAACATGACAGATATCCGTGTTTACAGATTCCTGTATCCCATACTTACTGTGCTCGGACTTATTCTTTGCATAGTTGTTTATAAGAACACAGAAGAAAAAATTGTACAGGCTAAAACACATGTTGTGCAGATCAAATTCCTGGATGCACTGAAAGCTGTTGCAAAAAACAAATACTTCTGGATTATTTCCCTTGCCTCCTGGATCGGATTCCTTGAATCCTCTTATGCAAATATCATGTATTGGCTTCATACATACGGCGGTGCATGCGACGGTAATGTTTATAGCCTGATTGTTACTGTGTACGGCAATGCTTCTTTGTGGGGCATGCTCTTGGCACCGTTCTGCATTCGCAAATGGGGTAAAAAAGCGGTTCTTATTATAACAAACCTCTTCAATGTTGCTTTTATTCTTCTTATGATCCCTTGTGTTAAGGAAATCAGCAACATAACAATTTGGCTTGTGCTGGGATGCCTTTATCTGAATGCATTTATGGGCTCCTTTGCTCACATCCTCAATCCGTCCATTCAAGCAGATATCAGAGATTATCAGCAGTATAAAACAGGTGAACGCATTGACGGTATGTTCTCTGCAGTCACAACAATCGGCACCGTTATCACCCTGCTTACATCCTCTGTTCTTCCGATCATTTACGAAAAGAACGGACTTACAAAAGAAAATGCTGCACTTGTAACTTCTCGTCCCGAAATTCTTTCCCGCGTTCTTGGTGACGGTGTTACAACAGTTGGTCAGATGCTTGAAGAACAGCTTGCAAAAGGTCAGGACAACTACAATAATGCCCTCTCAGCATTGTATGATCCCGATATTCTGTTGAGCCTTGTTAAGGTTCTTATTCTTGTTTCTGCATTCGGTGCTTTGTTGAATGTTATTCCTTATATCTGGTATGACTTCAATGAACGCAAGCAGAGATCCGTTGTTAATGTACTTAAGGTAAGGGCTCTGTTTGAAGACTACGCAAACGGCATTTCAAAGGATACAGAGCTTGTTGAAGGTATTGATATTATTCGCTATTCCAGACAAATGGCTGTTGCATCTCCGAAGTCAGTTAACAAAAAGGACTATCGCAACATTATAGACAAGGCCGCCAAAAAGGAAGCAAAAAAAGCATACAATGATGCAATCAAATTCAATGAAGATATTGAAATTGCTAAATTTGTTTGCGCTGAGCTTGATAAATTCACATCGGAAGTCGGTATGTTCACTGTTGCTGAAAGCAAAAAGGTATATGCTGCAGGCTTGAACGGACTTGTCTCTGCTAATCTTACTGAACTCAAGGAAGAGCTTAAAATTGCTCGCAATATGCCTAAAAGCACAGCCGCAGAAAAGGAAATCCGCAAATTTGCCATTGAGCTGACAAAGAAGAGAATCGCTTCCGCAAAATCCATTAAAAAGTATTTCAAGAATGAGAAAGATCTTGTTCAGCCTGATTTCAAAGTCCTTGAAACATATTTTGATGATGAGGATAACTGCAATGCACAGCTCAAAAAGTGCTATCTGCAATTGAAGGATTCAAAGAAGGAAAAAGACAAGGCACAGACCGCAGTTCTGAAGGTAGAAATCAAAAAGCTCAAGAAGCAGCGCAATGATGCGCAGAAAAATGCAAAGCTCGAAATGGACAAGCATGCATATTTTAACCGTGCTGCAAAGCCCTATATCGATTCAGAAAAACTCCTTGCACAGCAAGACAATTACACACACTTCGATGAAATTGCTGAACAGTATGAGATTGCAAGACAGAGAGCTGAATCAGCCAGAGAACAGCAGATTGCAGAACAGAAGCGACTGGAAGAAGAAAAAGCAGCACAGAAGGCTGCTGCAAAAGCAAACAAAAAAGGTTAAAAAGCACATTAACCGCCTGACATTCAAAGTCAGGCGGTTATATATTATGTATCTTCCCTTTCTATTTCTTTTTTCAGTCTTTTCAGTATTTTCTTTTCAAGTCGAGAAATATAACTTTGTGATATTCCCATAACATCGGCTACTTCCTTTTGAGTGAATTCTTTATTTCCGAACAACCCGAATCGAAGTGATATGATCTCCTTTTCACGATCAGGAAGATTGTTTACACATTGCATCAACAAATGGATATCATCCTCATTTTCAAGATCTGCACCAACATGCTGTACCGGATCGGTCAACACATCGCTGAAATGTAACTCATTGCCATCCCAATCAGTATTCAATGGCTCATCCAATGATACTTCATTCCGAACATTTCCATATTTACGAAGATACATTAGTATTTCATTGCTGATGCATCGACTTGCGTATGTTGCAAGCTTTATGTTTTTATCAGGGCAAAATGTATTCACAGCCTTAATAAGTCCGACTGTTCCGATTGAAACAAGATCCTCCTGCGAGACTCCTGTATTATCAAACTTCTGCGCGATGTAAACAACAAGACGAAGATTATGCACAATCAACGGTTCCCTTGCAGAATTGTCACCATTTGCAATACGGTCAATCAATTGATTTTCTTCATCATTTTTTAACGGTGCCGGAAGTACCTGGGGACCTGATATAAAATACAGACTCCCCTTTCCGATTATCCAAAGATATAGTTTACAAACACCATGACTATAATCATACACGTTTCTCATAGCATACCTCCTGCTTTAATTTGTTATTTAAAAAAGACGGGTGCAACAGCATCTGACAATTCATTTCGGAAAAAGAATTATCAGTCAGAGCAATCAAGCAGTTTTTATATTCAAGTCGGTTCTTTTCATATATAATTTCTAGCATATCAACCTTTATTGCCGGTAACAATGCATTTCCTGTAGCAAATTTTGCAAATACCACTGCAACACGTGCATCTGAACACAAATCAGCTCTGTGCTCTGACTTGAGAATTCCGTCTGTAAACAATTGAATATTCTTAGGGAGCATTTGAAAAACAACGTCTTTAAACAGTATACAAACAGGTTTACCGCTGATCGGCTCAAATAAAGCATTTCCGCTATCCACAACAGCGGTAGCCTCGGCTGTCAATCCGTCAAAATGAATTCTCACTCTATAAATTGAATTAGGCGGCGAATGCTGAAATAACTTTATTATAAATTTCAGAACAATATATCCGAAACAGGTCATTGCAAGAAGATGTATAAAATTTAAATTCATGTAAACATTAACATTCTGAACAACAATAAAATCAGTATTGAAAATATTTACAACAAGAAGCAGCAGACCTGAAAATGCAATATTGACTGCAAAAAAACATATGGAAAATTTAACAATTATTCTTAATTTCTTTAATTTAAACGATACGCATACAATGCTGATGCACATAAAAAGCTTCAAAAGTAAGGCAACAAAAAAACTGATTTGCGGTACTAATATAACCAATGAATATATGGATCCAAGAATTGCGCCGAGTAAAATTCTTCGTTTATCGGGATACAATTTGAGCGCGACACAGCACAACAACAACAGAATATATGTTATGAGCAAATTAACTGCCAACAATACATCAATATATATAACAGTCTTCAAATTAAACACTCGATTCAATTTTTATTATGGTTCCAATTATATCAGCCTGCATGCTTAAAAAGTGTCGAATTGCGGTTAGAATAAAAAAAGAGTGCCTGTCAAAGACAAGCACTCTGCAAGATTGAATTCTATTTATCAGATGGAAACATAATTCAAGGGATTTACCTTTTCACCGTTCACACGTACCTCAAAGTGAACGTGTGCACCGGTAACATAGCCCGTTGCACCGGACAGTGCAACAACCTCACCCTGCGATACTCTATCACCTTCACTGACAAGCAGAGAGTTATTATGAGCCATCAAGGTGTAAACACCGGTATCATGTGCAATCAGAACATAGTAACCGTAAGAAGAATGCCATTCTGCAGTGACAACAGTTCCGTCTGCAGCTGCAACAACATTCTGATTGGATGTGCCTGAATAACGACACAGGTCAATAGCATAATGATATTTATATGCACCGGTTGCAGGGTCAGTTCTTCCGCCATAACCGGATGAGATATAGACATCAGAATACTGCGACAACGGATGAATGTAAGTACTGGAGTAAGAACTACCACCACTATTATTATCATCGTCATCGTCATCGTCGTCCGTGTCAGGAGACTGCGTCGGGGGATTGGAAGCGCTGTATTCTGCTATCAGGCGATCAATCTCATTATCAAACTCTTCACGTTCTTCGTAATACATTTCAACGAGTGTATCGTAACCTTCCATGTCAGAATTGAGTTTATCGATATTCTGCATTGCTTCATGGTACAGTTCCTGCTGCTGAGTCTGTGTTGCCTCAAGCTTGGTGCGCGCAGCAACAACTTCATTCTGCTGTGCTTCAATAGCAGCAGAGTCACTCTCCAGTTCTGCAATCACATTCTGCTGTTCTTCAGCCTTATCACGGAACTTGCCTTCTGCCTCGTTGGCACCTTCAATACTTTCCTGCATGGTGTCAATAAGCTTGTCATCGCGTTCAGCAATAGAGTTAATCAGTTCAAGTCGAAGCAGGAATGAATACAACGACTGTGAATCAAGCAAAGCTTCAAGCTCCGTTGTTTCACCCGTCATATACATATAACGAAGTCTTTCAAGAAGAAGATTATAAGTATCTTCACTCAATTGCTGCAAATCAAGAGCCTGCTTACGATAACTATACATATCGGATTCGATATCAGCAAGCACAGCTTCATTTTCACCGATTTTTGCTTCAAGAACATCAATTTCTGCCTCATAGGCATCAATGCTTGAATTAAGCACATCAATCTGTGAGGTCAGGTTGTCCAACTGAAGAGTCAGCTGCTCAACATAAGCCTGTTCATTTTCAATATCATCTGCAAGCTCGTCCATTTTTGCTTCAGCGTCAGCAATTTTATCATCAAGCTCAGCCTGCTGATCGCGAAGATCTTCAATTTCGGCTCTTTCTTCATCAGAAAGATCCGCTTCACTTGCACCTGCAAAGAGAGAAAAAGAACCAAAAGCAACAATAAGTGCCGTAAGCAATGCAAGAATTTTCGAATACTTCTTATTCATTTTCATCATTGAGAACGACACCTCCCTGCTCCTTAAGATACTTTCCGATGCTGAACACACTGCCAAGTCCGCCGGTAAACACACTCACCAAAAGGAAGCCCAGGAAAATCGGAATGGCATAAACAGCAAAACCAACAACTTCAGAATTGAAGATACTGAATACATTCTGCAATGCAGTACCGGCAAGTGCATACAAACCAAACAGAAGCAGAATACTGATGCAAGCAGAAATAACGCCGATAACAACACCTTCCACAATAAAAGGCAAGCGGATAAACCAGTTTGTTGCGCCGACAGCCTTCATAATGCTGATTTCAAGTCTTCTGGAATGCATGGTAATACGAATAGTATTGGCAATGATGAACAGAGCAACGAAGAACAGCATAAGAATGATGGCAATGCTGATATAAGTAATTGCTTCACTGATATTCTGCAAACGCACTGCAAGGTCAGAATTCTGACGCACGTGAATGACCTGAGGCAACTCCTGAATCTGAGCAACTGTGTTCTCAAACAGGGTCATGTCGTTTACAGTGACCTTAAAGCCATCGGGTAAAAATGCTGCGTCTGCTTCCGACAGAACAGAAGCATTTTCACTCAACTCATCAACAATTGTCTGGAAGCCTTCTTCGCGGCTGACATAAACAATGCTGTCAATATTATCAATATTTTGAATAGCAATTTTGCAAGTGTCAATGTAGCTTTCTCTGTCAGCATCTTCAGGTGCGTCATCAACAAAAACCATAATAACATTCTGCTGACCAACCTGCTCAACAGCAGACTGCACATTGATAAAAATCATACAAGCGCTGCCGATCATAACAAGACAAGCAACAAGAACTGCAATCGAAGCAACAGACATCAGTCTGTTCGCGTGAATGTTTCTGAATCCTTCCGAAATAAGATATCGGATACTACCTCTTTGTCTCATACTACCAACTCCTCTCAGTTTTCAGCTTTGCTGTCATCATCACTTTCGTCAGCCACAACAGGCGGACGGAGATCGGCAGTAATTTCATCATTAACGTCTTCAGAAACACCGGCAAAGACAACATCAGAATTATCTTCTTCACCGTCTTCATGGCCGTATGACTGCAGGAAATCTTCAATTTCTACATTTTCTGTGGGCGGATGATAGAAACCGCTCGGAGAAGCAAGATTTACATCCTCCACTTCGCCGATTTCATCAGCGATTTCAGGATGAGCAGTATCCGAAACAACACAACCGCTCTTGATTGTTATTGTTCTCTTATTATACTGTTTAACGAGGTCATGCTCATGTGTTACCATGACAATTGTCGTGCCGTTGTTGATATTGATATGATTCAGAAGATCAACAATTTCCTTCGACATTTCGGGGTCAATATTACCTGTCGGTTCATCGGCGATGATTATTTCAGCTTTATTGACAAGAGCCCTAGCCAATGCAACGCGCTGCTGTTCACCACCCGAAAGCTCATTCGGATAATTCTTTGCCTTTCCGGTAAGACCAACAAGGCTGAGTGCATAAGCAACGCGACGGGAAATTTCTTTTGATTTTGCGCCCGTGCAATACAGTGCAAACGCAACATTGTCATACACTGTCATTGTGGGAATCAAACGGAAATCCTGGAACACAATACCGAGTGTTCTTCTGAAATAAGGAATCTTTCTGGGTTTGATGTGAACAAGATCCACACCATTAACCACAACAGAACCCGAGCTGGGAAGCTCTTCGCGCATCAGTGTTTTCAGGAATGTACTCTTACCTGCACCAGATGCACCAAGAATAAAAACGAACTCACCCTTATCGATGTGCAAGGACACATCATTGAGAGCTTTTGTACCGTTTTTGTACATTTTTGTTACATTTTTAAAATCAATCATAAATCCTCCCGGTTTGTTAAAACCGTATCGGGGATTGCCATTCCCCGTTATTACTTCAAATCCACTATTATTTTAAAATTTATTCTTAAAAAACACTTAATTAATACTTAATAGGAGAAGTATCAATATACTTCTTTACCATCAATGCAACCTTGAACACAATCGCATCATCAAATTCACGCAAGTCAAGACCTGTCAGCTTACGGATTTTTTCAAGTCGATAAACAAGTGTATTTCTGTGCACAAAAAGCTTTCTGGATGTTTCGGAAACATTGAGGTTGTTTTCAAAGAATTTCTGAATCGTAAACAATGTTTCATGATCAAGCGTTTCAATAGAACCGCGCTTGAACACCTCGCGAAGGAACATGTCACAAAGTGTGGTCGGAAGCTGGTAAATCAATCTCGCAATACCAAGATTTTCATAACTGACAATTGTTTTTTCGGTATCAAAAACCTTACCGACTTCAAGAGACATCTGTGCTTCCTTGAAGCTCTTGGAAAGTTCACGGATTGTGCGGATTACTGTACCGATACCGGCAACAATCTGAACTGTGGTTTCAGCTGCAAGCGCATCAACAATGGAACGCGCAAGCTTTTCAAGATCTTTAGCTTCTGTACCGGCAGCAACTTCTTTAATAACAGCAATGTCTGTTTCGTTGATATTAACAACAAAATCCTTGTTTTTATCAGGGAACAAACTCTGCACTGTGTCAAATAAAGATGCATCACCGCTTTCAGCAAGGCGAATAAGAATAACACAGCGCTGTGCTTCATTGTTAAAATGCAGTTCTCTGGATTTCAGATAAATATCACCGGGCAGGATATTGTCAAGCATAACATTCTTGATAAAGTTGCTGCGGTCATACTTCTCATCATAAAACTGCTTGATGCTCATCAAGGATACAACAAGAATTGAAGCATATTTTTCAGAAAGCATATCCGTACCTTCCACAAAAACAGCATATTCAGGTTGCACGGGAGATCCGAAGCTGCAATATGTATAACCACCCGTAGTCAAAGTCTGACCTGCTGAAAATACAGTAATGGGAGTAACACCGCTGCTTTCGCCGATTTTGCCAAGTTCACTGCATGCAACTACACTTCCGCCTTCATCAACAATACCAATTGTTCGTCCGACGGAATCCTTCATCTGATGAATAACACCTTGAAACAGTCTGTTCGACATACGAAAACTCCTTCGTTTTAGATTTTATGCAAAATCACAACATTTCATCGTCATTATACAATTACTTTTTTAAAATTGCAAGTCTTTTTTGAGAAATTAGTACAATATTTTCGATTTTCTTTGAGCAATTTGCATTATAAATCCCCTTTTACGCAGAAAAGTACACAACATTTAGCGGTGATTTTTAAGCATATTGTCCATTGTGTAAAATGACCAACCACAATATCTTGTTATATGAATCACAAATTCACCCTATTGCATATTGAACAAAAATAAAGACTTGCCAATTGATTTTTTTTGGCAAGTCTTAATTTTATATCAGATTATTATTTGGTTAACAGGTTAAGACATTTTTCAAACTTCACAGAATACCAGTGATTTTCAATATCATCCATTGTAGCCTTGATGCATGCACATGTGAAGTCACAAGCAAGTGCAGCAGCCTCAATGAGAGATTTACCATTCATATAAGCACCGGTAAAGGCAGAAGCATAAACATCGCCGGTACCATGCATGGCGACAGGAATCTTTTCAGTGAAATATTCACCAAATTCACCTGTTGCAGAATCATAAGTAGCACAGCCAAGCTTATCTTCATCATAGCTGACACCGGTGAGAACAACCTTCTTAGCGCCGAGACCGGCCAATCTCAAAAGCATGGCCTTAATGCTCTCTCTGTTGTATTTTTCATTATATTCTTCACCGAGCATAAATGCAGCTTCTGTCATATTAGGAACAATAACATCAGCCTTTGCGCACAGCTTACCCATTTCAAGCGCAAACTCAGGTGTAAAGCCGGTGTAAAGCTTACCATGGTCTGCCATAACAGGGTCAATTACAACGCACAGCGAATCCGTCTTGAAATCATCGATCATATCAGAAACAAACTGAAGCTGAGCAAAGGAGCCGAGATAACCGGTGTAAATGGCATCCAGTTCAATGTTCTCTTTTTTCCAATGTGCAGTAATCTTTGGCAGTTCATCCGTAAGGTCATGGAATGTATAACCGCTGAAGCCTGCTGTATGGGTAGATAAAATAGCTGTGGGAACACTTGCCACCTCAATTCCCATTGCAGACAATACCGGCAGCGCTACCGTCAGGGAGCACTTACCGATGCAAGAAATATCGTGAACAGCTGCACAACGTTTGATTTTCATATTATTACCTCCGCATCTTGATTTTCTCTTTTTGGCAATGTATACTATACACAATAACTGTCCTTAATGTAATAGTCAATATTGATATTTTTTAAATGGTCAGTTTGAAAGGATTTTTCTATGTTTGATGAAAAACATACAAAACTTTACATGAATCTATATAATCATTATAAAGAACTAATTACCAACGGCACTTTTCCTGCCGGTACAAAATTACCGTCTGTCAGAAGATGTGCACAGGAATTATCCGTCAGTAAAACAACAGTTGAAACAGCATATATGCAACTGGCGGCAGAAGGCTACATTCAAAGTAAACCGCAAAGTGGTTTTTATGTATGTGCTGCTGATTTTGCTTCCATGCAGATTGATAAATCAAGCGACAGTCAAATGATACATATTGACGATATTGAATTTTCCGCATCAGAAAGTGCTGTTGATTTTGACTTTGCTTTATGGCAAAGATACTTAAAAAGCGCTCTTCGTAACACAGAGAGATTGCTCGGTTACGGTCATCCCCAGGGCGAGCCTGAGTTGCGCAATGCTGTTTGTGAATATCTCATCAAAAACAGAGAAGTATATTGTACAGCAGACAATATTGTGATCGGAGCCGGTACACAAACATTGCTGCATTTGCTGCATGCGCTTTGCGAACAACCGAAAAATATCGCCATTGTCGGCCCGGAATTTAAGCAAGGAGCTGCTACTTTTGAAGATCACGGATCTGTTGTTTATCACTTTCAAAATCTGCCGAATAATTTCTCGGAATTTTCACAATTAAATATTGAACTTGTTTATACATTTCCTTCACATGAGGATGAAGATGGACACACAATGCCAATTTCTCAAAGAGCCAAGCTATTGAATTTTGCAAAAAACAATAACATAGTTATAGTTGAAGATGACTATGGAAGTGAATTACAGCCCGGCCACATTGCACCATCCCTGCAGGGACTTGACACAGGAAAATGCGTGGCCTATCTCGGCACATTCTCAAAACTGCTGATTCCCGGCATCAGAATCAGCTACCTGGTTCTTCCTGGCAAACTATCTGCAAAATACAAATGCAGAATGCATCTTTATAATCAAACCGCATCCAAGCTTGAACAGTTGGCACTGAGTGCTTTTATCAGAGATGGTCGGCTTGAGCAACAAATCAGACGAACCAGAAGAAGAAAAAAGTCGCAATAGCTAAAAAGTTACATTAAAAATTTTGATATTTTTATAAAGTGTCGATTGACTTAATGAAATTTACATTGTATAATGTATGCTAATATAAAATAATCATAATGAGGAGGAATACCGTAATGGCACACTACTACAACGAACCGTCTCATACCTTCAGTGAATATCTTCTGATTCCCGGTTACACAAGTGAAACCTGCATTCCTGCAAACGTTTCTCTGCGTACACCGCTTGTCAAATTCAAAAAAGGCGAAGAACCTGCAATTTCACTGAATATTCCTATGACGTCTGCAATCATGCAGTCTGTTTCCAATGATACTCTTGCAATTGCACTTGCAAAGGAAGGCGGAATGTCCTTTATTTACGGCTCACAGTCCATAGAAGATGAGGCTGCCATGGTCGCAAGAGTCAAGAACTACAAGGCCGGCTTTGTTATCAGTGATTCTAACCTTACTCCTGATAACACCCTTGCTGATGTTCTCTCCCTGTTTGAACTGACACATCACTCTACAGTTGCTGTAACTGATAATGGAGAAGCAAACGGAAAGCTTCTTGGTGTCGTTACCAGCCGTGACTATCGCGTCAGCCGCATGGCGCCCGAAACCAAGGTCAGCGAGTTTATGACTCCCATTGATAAGCTTATCATCGCTCCCCTTTCAACCACTCTCAAGGAAGCAAATGATATTATCTGGGAACACAAGCTCAACTCTCTTCCGATTGTTGATGACAAGGGCAATCTTGTTTACTTTGTATTCCGCAAGGATTATGCAAGCCACAAGGAAAACCCCAATGAGCTACTTGACTCTCAGAAGCGCTTTATGGTCGGCGCAGGTATCAATACCATGGACTATGAAAAGCGCGTTCCTGCTCTTGTTGAAGCAGGTGCCGATGTTCTTTGCATTGACTCGTCCGAAGGATATTCCATCTGGCAGAAGCGTACCATTGACTTCATCCGTGCAAAATACGGTGACAGTGTAAAGGTTGGCGCAGGAAATGTTGTTGATGCAGACGGCTTCCGTTTCCTTGCTGATGCAGGCGCAGACTTTATCAAAATCGGTATCGGCGGCGGCTCCATCTGTATCACCCGAGAACAGAAGGGTATTGGTCGCGGTCAGGCTACAGCAGTTATTGAAGTAGCAGCCGAAAGAGATAAGTATTTTGAAGAAACCGGCATTTACATTCCCCTTTGCTCTGACGGTGGTATTGTTCACGACTATCATATGACCCTTGCACTTGCTATGGGATCAGACTTTATGATGCTCGGCAGATATTTTGCTCGTTTCGACGAAAGCCCGACAAATAAGCTCATTGTCAACGGTCAGTATGTTAAGGAATATTGGGGTGAAGGCTCCAACCGTGCACGTAACTGGCAGAGATATGACCTTGGCGGCAAGGCAAAGCTTTCCTTCGAAGAAGGTGTTGACTCTTATGTTACCTATGCAGGCTCACTGCGTGATAACGTAGCAAAGAGCCTTTACAAGGTTAAATCCACCATGTGCAACTGTGGCGTTACCAACATTCCCGATCTTCAGAGAGATGCAAAGATTACTCTTGTTTCCGCAACCAGCATCGTTGAAGGCGGCTACCATGACGTAACACTCAAAAATTCCAGCAACCCCATCTGATTTTAATTAACTGGAGGTAAACAGATGCTTACCGATATTCAAATTGCGCAATCCGTTACTCCTAAGCACATCAGCGAAATTGCACAAACCGCCGGAGTTGAAGATAAATATCTTGAACTCTATGGCAGAAATAAAGCAAAAGTTGATCTGTCTCTTTTGAAAGAAAGCGACAGAAAAGACGGCAAGTTAATTCTTGTGACTGCAATCACGCCAACACCTGCAGGTGAAGGTAAAACAACCACAACAATCGGTCTTGCAGATGGACTTCGTAAGATCGGCAAAAATGTTGTTGTTGCACTGCGTGAGCCCTCTCTTGGACCTGTTTTCGGCATCAAGGGCGGTGCTGCAGGTGGTGGCTGGGCACAGGTTATTCCGATGGAAGACATTAACCTTCACTTCACAGGCGACTTCCACGCAATCGGTGCTGCAAACAATCTTCTGGCGGCAATGCTTGATAACCACATCTATCAGGGCAATGCGCTCAATATCGACCCCAGACGCATCACATGGAAACGTTGTGTTGACATGAACGACCGCCAGCTTCGTTTTGTTACAGACGGTCTTGGCGGCAGAGTCAACGGTGTTCCCCGTGAAGACGGATATGATATCACTGTTGCAAGTGAAATCATGGCTGTTCTTTGTCTTTCTTCTTCGATCACTGATCTCAAAGAAAGACTGTCACGTATTATTGTCGGATATACCTACACTGAAGAACCCGTTACAGCGGGTCAGTTGAATGCAGCAGGCGCAATGGCAGCGCTGTTGAAGGATGCACTCAAGCCAAATCTTGTGCAGACTCTTGAAGGAACACCTGCATTTGTACACGGTGGTCCGTTTGCAAATATTGCACACGGCTGCAACTCCGTCATTGCAACAAGAATGGCAATGAAGCTTGGTGACTATGCAGTTACGGAAGCAGGATTTGGTGCAGACCTCGGTGCTCAGAAGTTCCTCGATATCAAATGCCGTTATGCAGGCCTGAAGCCCTCTGCAGTTGTTATGGTTGCCACCATTCGCGCATTGAAGATGCACGGCGGTCTTGCAAAAACAGAACTCAGCAATGAAAATCTGGATGCACTCGAAAAAGGTCTTCCAAATCTTCTTCGTCACGTTTCCAACATCCGCAACGTTTACAAGCTTCCTTGTGTAGTAGCAGTCAACCGCTTCCCCACTGACACAGATGCAGAAATCAATCTTGTCATCGAAAAGTGTCGTGCACTGGGCGTCAATACCGTTCTTTCCACTGTTTGGGCAGACGGCGGCAATGGTGGCATGGCTCTTGCTGAAGAAGTTGTAAAGCTTTGTGAAGAAGAAAATGATTTCTCTTTCAGCTATGACCTTGATTGCAGCATTGAAGAAAAAATCGAAGCTGTTGTTAAACGCGTTTACGGTGGCAATGGTGTCAACATTCTGCCGGCAGCAAAGAAGCAAATTGACAATCTGACA
>JAZOWJ010000019.1:0-6260 GCA_045659125.1 Acutalibacteraceae bacterium | reverse complement strand
ATGCCGATAACCTTGATTTCGGTTTCAGGAGCAAAGAGTCCGCAAACTGCTTTAGCAAGTGTTTCAATAGTACAAGCAGGAGCCTTTTGAACCAAAATATCGCCGCTTGTGCCGTTTTCAAATGCGAAAAGCACCAAATCCACTGCTTCGTCAAGGGACATAATAAAGCGAGTCATGGCAGGCTCGGTTACGGTCATGGGCTTTCCTGCCTTGATCTGATCAATGAACAGCGGAATTACAGAGCCGCGGCTGCACATGACATTGCCGTAACGGGTGCAGCAGATGACGGTCTTTTCGGGATTGACGGTGCGGCTTTTTGCAACCACAACCTTTTCCATCATGGCCTTGCTTGTGCCCATGGCATTGACAGGATAGGCTGCCTTGTCGGTAGACAGGCAGATGATGCGCTTGACACCTGCATCGATAGCAGCAGTAAGCACATTGTCAGTACCCAGCACATTGGTCTTGACAGCCTCCACGGGGAAGAATTCGCAGGACGGCACCTGCTTGAGTGCTGCAGCATGGAAAATATAATCCACACCGTTCATGCAATTGCGAAGGCTTGCAAGGTCACGGACATCACCGATGTAGAATTTGATTTTTTTGAAGGCCTCGGGATAGCGGCTCTGGTATTCGTGGCGCATATCATCCTGCTTTTTCTCATCGCGTGAGAAAATGCGGATTTCGCTGATATCGGTTTCCAGAAAGCGGTTCAGCACGGCATTGCCGAAGGAGCCTGTACCGCCCGTAATAAGAAGTGTTTTATTCGCAAAAATAGACATGATCCATTCCTCTTTTCTGCAAGATCAATTTATTTTTTAAGCTTTGATTTCAATTTACCCAGGAACGAAAACAATATCGGATCCCGCAAAAGGAACGACATTGCAAAATAAACAACAGCGCCTGCACCAATCTGCATCACAAATGCAAGAAGCATCGGCAGCTGCAAAAGGGATACCGCAAGGGCGGCACCAAAGCAGGCTGCAGCGGCCGTCAACGGCCTCCATAAATCCTTTATCAGCCGTTTTAACTGATAGCCGACATATTTTGCACTGCATACGCAATAGGCTGCAAAGAAAATATAATTCCCGATCAGACAGCCGATGGCAATCCACAGCGCACCGTAGCGAAGTGTTATAAGCAGCAGCACAAGGTCTGCAACAAAGCGAAAAACGGTCAGACGCAGGGTAACATCACTGCGGTTGACTGCATAAAACAATGTCTGCATGACCATGTTCAGCGGTTGCACAAGCTGTGCAAAGCAGAATACCGTTAAAAACGGGACGGCCTCGAGCCATTTGTCGCCCAACAGCACGGCAACAAAGCTTTCCGACACACCTGCAAGGCCTGTCATCAACGGAAAATAGATGAATGCCGTCAGTGACATATAATGGCTGAACTGTTTAAGCAGCGCCTCACGGTCATTCTGCAGAGGGGCAAGAATGGGCAGCAATGCCGAATTCATGGCACTTGAAAAGCCTTGTCCGAAGAGCTTCGGAAACGATTGACCGCGGTCATAATAGGCAAGCGAGTCGGTGCTGTATTGCTTGCCGATGAGAAGTGTTCGGATTTCGGTGGACAGATTTGCAATCAGCGATTGTGCAAGAACACGGATGCTGAAGCCGAAAAGTCCGCGGATACGGGACACGGAAAACTGCAAAAGCGGCTTCCAGCGAACACGCAGGCAGGTAATGATGCAATACAAAACCGATTTCAGCAGATACTGCAGAATCAGTGCCCACAGTCCCCAGCCGAGCAGGGCTGCCACCACGGCTGCCACACCCGACACGACGGTTGCAATGGTGCTTCTGAAAAATATTTCGCGGAAGCGAAGCTGCTTTGTCAGCATGCAGTTCTGCACATAGGTCAGCGCATCTGCAAACAGCATCAGGGATAAAACACGCAGGGTGTTCTGCAGCAGGGGCGCTTCATAAAAACGGGCAATAGCAGGTGCGGCAAAAAAGAGCACCGCATAAAACACTGCCGAAAGACCGATGTTGCAATAAAAAACGGAAGAATAATCAAGGTCATCCGCATCCTGCTTACGCACAAGGGCAGCCGAAAAGCCGTTCTGCGCAAAGGTGGTTGCAAGATTGACAAAAACAATCAGCACGGCGAGATTGCCGAATTCCTCTGCCGACAGAATGCGGGCAAGGATGAACTGAAAAATGACACTGAAAACCTGCGCACCTGTTTTTTCAAAAATGCTCCAGAACAAGGCAGCAAGATTTTTCTTTTCGGAAGCAGGCTTTTGTTCCATCACTCTGCCTCCGTCGGGGCTTGTGCCTCAACCGTTTTTTTTCTGCATTTGGGGAACATTCCGTTTTCCTGCGCAGACGGAGAAACTGCAGCCACAGCAGCAAACAACCACACAAGCCAGAAGGTCTTGTTGTTGGCATAGCAGCTGCCGAACAGCGAATAAGCCTGCAGTGCAAAGAACACGCACAGCATGCAGCGGTTCTTTTTGGCGAACGTGACAACAATCATAACGAGCATGGAAAAATAAACAAGCAAGCCGAAAATGCCCGTATCCACAAGCAGCTGCAGGAACTGATTGTGCATTGCCATTTTTGAGAATTTGACACCGTTGGCACCCCAGCCGAAGATTTTACGGACAGGTGAAGCCTGCACAAAGGCATCGAGTGCGCTTTCCCAGATTTCAACGCGGTTGCTGCCACCGCTCGACACTGCGCTCTGAATGGTCAGACGGTTGCTGACTGCATCGGGCAGGAAATACAGATAAACGATGATAACAACAGCCAACAGCACCGCACCCATGGCAAAGGACATCAGGAAGGATTTGCCCGAGCCGAACGCATGGAACAAAAGAACAAAGAAAATACCGATGGCAAGTGACAGGAAGCCTGCACGAGAGCCCGTTTGCAAAACAAGCGCACAAAGCACCGCCGTCAAAACGAAGGCGAGCACACGAAGCCACACGGGACGGTCGGAATAGGTAAACCACAAAAGCATGATTGCAGGGAACAACATGCAGCATGACAGCTGATTGCTGTTTGCGGTGGCCTCAGCAAAAACAAGGCTCAGACGGTGTTCACCGATCTGCTCACCGAAGACGGCAAACAAAAGAATCATGATGCCTGCAAAAATGAATGCGGCATTTTCGATAATACGCATGTGCTTTGCCTCATACGGCAAAGCCGCACACAGCGCAGACACGGCAAGCACCAAAGCCATGGCAAAAGCAACAGAAAAGCCCTTGGACGGTGTCGAATGCCACAGACAGCCCATAAACAGAAATGCAGTAAAGCCGAACCACACCCAGGTGATGGGAGCAATGCGGATTTTCGGCAGCACGGGAAGCACAACAAGTGCCCCTGCAAGAGCAACAAGAATGCCGATGTATTTCTGCACCGAGCCGAGCTGGGCTATGGGCACAAGCGATAACGGAATGGTTGCAAAATACGCAAACAGGCACCATGCAAGTCGTGTTGTTGCCTTTTCAACCGCCTGCGGTGTCACATTTTCTTTCTTTAACTGAATCATACCTTTTCTCCTTTACAAAGGCTGAGCCACTTATTCACAACCGCATCGGCGGCAAACAGACAGTGTGCCTTGTCGGCGGATTTCTCTCCCATACAGGTGAGCACACGGCGGTCTGTGCGCAAAAGAAGCGACAATGCGTCGGCAATGGCCTGTGCGGTCATATCGGCACACAGAAAACCGTTTTCTTCGGAAATGAGTGTATTGTAATCGGAAACAGGGGTCATCATAACAGCCCTGCCGATGGTCATGGCCTCGCAGATTACATTGGGAAGCCCCTCAAAGTGGCTGAACAGTCCCACGCAATCCGAGGAAGCCATATATTTAAAAATTTCATTCGTTTCGGGGTGCAGACGCAAGGTATCCTGCAGATTATTTTCCTGCACGAATGCAGCAGTCTGCCTGTAAACACTGTCGTCCCCGTTGGCAGCAACAAAACGACCGAACCAGTCAATCTGCAGCTGTGCTCTTTGCTCTTCGGTCAGCAAGGACACAGCCTGTGCAACCGAAAGAGAATTTTTGACGGTCTGAAAGCTTGCGGCAACCGTCATTGTGTATTTCCCTGTGCGTTCAGCAACGGGAGTGAATTGTGCATTGGGGTTGACAGCATTGTAAATGCATGCCATTTTGCTTTTCAGGTGCGGACATCTGCTTTTCCACATCTGCACCGCTTTTTCGGAATTGCAGACAATAAAATCGGCAAAAACGGACAGCATTCTGTAAGCAAAGCCCTTGACACCGCCGAACACGCGGTCATCACAGCTTCGCTCACTGATGATGAGCTTCCATTTCTTTTTGCCGATGGCGGAAAGACAAGCAATGATATTGGGCACGGTCATAAAGGAAATGACCGTATCGGCACCGCTTTTGCGAAGTGCCTTGCGCACCTGCAGAATGCGCTGCACATAGCTTCCTGCCTGCACCTTTTGCACAGGAATTTCAGCCTGCTGCAGGGCAGGAAGGAAAAAATCCGCATCCGCATACACAACAAAGGAAACGTCAATGCCCCGCTTTTTCATAAGGCTCGCCACATTGGTCATCTGCCGTTGTGCACCGCCCGAGCCGAGGCTGTCAATCAGAAAAACAACCTTCATTTTCTCTTGCCTCTCTGTTCAAAAACATAGCCCCACGGATTCTTCTTTTCGGGCAGCTTGATTTTTTCACCGAAAACGGCATCCATTTCATCGGGATGGAATTCCCCCCTGCCGCCGCCGTGGAAAAAGGTAAGCTCTCCGAAATACACCCTGCCGTCAACCTCGTAGAAGTCAACACGCACAAAGGGGAAATCCTTTGCAAGAATGCGGGCATATTCCTTCATTTCTTCAAAGCACTGCGCACGGGGGGCAACCATTTCAGCATTCGGATAATGCCAGCGGAAGTCCTGCTTTTCCCAGCTCATATCGTAAAAATCAGCTTTCACACTGTTTTTACGGTCACTGCAGAAAAAGACATATTCAGGCTCACCGTTGAAGCAGAAAAATTTGTAGTCATACAAATCATCTGTTCTTTTGTCCTCCAGAAAGCGCTCACAAATGATGTAGGGCTTATTGGTAAAATACGGCCACTCGCCCGAAATGAAGCAATATTCATTCTGCAGCCACCAGCGCATTTTGAAAAGGGCAAGCTTTTTGTTCAGCTTCCTTTTGTCCTTCACAACAATCAGGTGTCCCGAATCGTGCGAGGATTTGAGAACAAACTGCTCGGGCAGGGCATCAAAATCAATATCGGCAGGGTCCTCCCACACACCGTAAAGATCATTCAGCAGATGGCCGAGGCCTTTTTCCTGCACAAAGGAACGCACCTCAAACTTATCGGCTGCCTTCAGAGCGCGTTCATCAAACCAGTTGATTTTCAGCCAGTTGAGCTTTTCGTTGAAGGTTTTGGGGTTTTCGAGGTCTGCTTTTTTGTGCAGTCCCTTTTCATACAAATCGCCGACAAAACGGGCAGGGTCCTTTTTGAGAAGCCGTCGGCCGCGCAGGGTTTGCAGCTTCATGACAAAAAAGCAGTATATTTCAAAAAGATACGGCAGCTTTGTCTTTAAAATCTTTTTCAGATTCATTTTTTATTCCTCACAGATTGCATTTATACCAATCGATGGCTTCCTTCAAACCTGTTTTGAAATCATAGTCGGGGTCATAGCCGAGCAAGCGCCTTGCCTTGGAAATGTCGGCATTGGAATGCTTGATGTCCCCCTTGCGGTCGGGACCGAAGTTGGGCTCGAGGTTCACCCCGAGTGCTTCGCACAGGGCATAATAAATGTCGATGAGATATTCTCTGCCGCCGTAGGCAACATTGAAGGCTTCACCGTTGGCTTCATCGCCCGACAGACAGGCCTTGAGATTGGCTTCAATGACATTTTCGATGTAAGTAAAGTCGCGGCTCTGCTTGCCGTCACCGTTGATGGTGGGCTGCTCGCCGTTAAGGAGCATCTTGATAAACTTCGGAATAACCGCCGCATATGCTCCGTCGGGAGTCTGACGGCGTCCGAATACGTTGAAATAACGAAGTCCGTAGGTGTCAAGACCGTAGTGGAGAGTGTACTGTCTGCCGTACTCCTCGCATACGTGCTTGGTAAGAGCGTAGGGAGAAAGAAGATTACCCTCTCTGCCCTCGTACTTGGGAAGGTTAGGCTCGTCACCGTAAACAGAGGAGCTGGATGCGTATACGAACTTCTTTACACCGTTCTGTGCAGTAGCCTCCATCATATTAAGTGTACCTCTGATATTGATCTCCTCATAAAGCAGTGGCATCTTGTTGCT
>JAZOWJ010000018.1:0-9676 GCA_045659125.1 Acutalibacteraceae bacterium | reverse complement strand
GTGTAAATATGAGCTCGACAAAGAAACGGGTCTTCTGCGTCTGGACAGAATTCTTTACACCTCCACCCACTATCCTGCAAACTACGGCTTTATTCCCCGTACCTATGCCGATGACCTTGACCCGATGGATGTTATGATTCTTTGTTCGGAGCCGATCCGTCCGCTGACCGAGGTGCGTTGCTATCCTATTGGTGTTATTTCCATGATCGATTCGGGCAGATTCGATGAAAAAATCGTCTGTATTCCGTTCAATGACCCGACCTACAACACCTACACCGATATTTCCCAGCTGCCTCACCATATTTTTGAGGAAATGATGCACTTCTTCCGTGTTTACAAGGAGCTCGAAGACAAGGATACTGCCGTCAATGAGCTGAAAGGTGCAAAGGAAGCCGAGGAGATCATTCAGAAATCCATTGATTGCTACGTCGATACTTATTGCAAATAAGAAAAAAGACAAGGAGTTGCGTTGGCAACTCCTTTCTTCATGAGGTAAAACATATTTTTTTGTAACCTTTTTCCTCTTTCGGTTGTTATATAAGTGAAAGGCCTTTTCAACAGGATGGTGAAGCAATGACAGAAGATATTTTTACGGATGCCGTGCATCGCAACAGCCAAAGACTGTATCTGATTGCACTTTCATTTGTGAAAAATACATACGATGCCGAGGATATTCTGCAAAATGTATTTCTGAAGCTGTGGAAATATCCCAAGCCGTTTACCGATGAAACGCATCTGGACAAATGGCTGACGGCGGTGTGCGTGAACGAAAGCAAAAATTATATCAAGCATCCGTTCAGGCAGCATATCAATATTGATGACTGTGTTTTTGTTTCATCTGCCGAGATGGACAGTAGCGAAAAAGCAGATCTGTACAGGGCTGTAATGCAACTGTCAAAAAAAGAACGCGCGGTCATTCACTTGTTTTACTACGAAGACCTGTCCGTCAAGGACATTGCGAAAATGCTGAAAATGAACGAGTCGGCAGTGAAAACAAGGCTGAACCGCGCAAGAAACAAACTGAAACAACGATTGGGGGATGCATAGACCGATGAGTAAAAAACAATATGTTGCCACCTTTTCAGACCTTCATCCTGCCGATGAAGCATTGGAAAGGATCATGACCATGAAAGAAAGAAAAAAGAATTTTGCATGGAGAAAAACGCTTGTGATCGCAGCGGTGGCAATCAGTGTGCTGTTTGCACTCGGTGCGGTGGCATATGCCGCGACAGACGGTGAAATTGTAAATTCCGTTGTAGAAACGATTGATCTGATTGCCGGGAAAGCGTATGTTTTTGTAAACGGCAAAAAGACCGAAACAGAACTCAATATTTCCGAGCAGGTCAATGAGGACGGCGAAACCGTTTATTATGTGGAAATGGGTGTGCCGCTGTCGGATACGGACTCGGCAATTAAAGTGGAGTATGTCGGTGATGTTGCGGATATCAAAGCATTTGATCTGTATATTCAGGAGCCAGTCGAAAGCACAATGGAATCCACCCAAAGTGAATAAAAAACAGGGGGCTGCGTAAGCACCCCCTTCGGTTTTACAGAAACAGATTGTGGAAGCCGTCCAGAATTTTCTGACGGAAGAATTTGACCAGCTTATAGTAGAAGGTGCTTTCTCTACCCTCGATTTGGGGAAGCAGTGAGCCTTCCTCGAGTGCCATGTCGAAGTGATAGATCATTTCGTAATCATAGTTTTCAATGTCATTTTCATGCAGCGTAATCAGTCCCGAGCCTCTCGAAATCGCATCGGAATACGCACTGCAGCCTACCGTGGGCACATTGTGGAAGGCAATGCCGTAGCAATCGGTCACAAAGTCATTCACATGGTCATGGCCGAAGAAGGCTGCAATCACATCACCTGTTTCAAGCAGTGCATCCATTTCGCCGCCATTCACAAAGGGAGGGCTGCAGGGCTCTAAAATGATGCCTGCATGGCGGTTGAAGAACGGAACGGGGAAATAGGTCTTGCCTTCAATCGTGTAATCCTTGCCTGCAACAAAGGGCAGCTTGGGGTAGAGTGTTTCATATACCTCGGGCATGATGATGTGCTGGAACAGCATGGACGGAACGACCTCGCCACCGTTTTCTGCTTTCAGTTTCGCAGCGGTAGTTTTGTACCATTCAATCTGATCCTCGCGGACATAATCATAACCGCCTGTTTCCTTGTCGGGGTTGGCAGAGCCGCTGTCAATCAGCCACAGGTTGAATGCGGTTTTTGTGCCGTCCGAGGACAGAATCGGAATGTTGCAGTTTCCGCAGCCGTAAGCAGCAGGGACAGCATCGTTCGTCAGCGAGCCGAATTGCTTGTAAATATCGAGTAATTCTTCGGGTGTTGCATCTAATTCAGTATCATGGTTGCCGAAAACAAACGCATGGGGAATGTTGCGTTCACGGCAGGGAAGTGTAAAGGCTTCAACGGATTTTGCATAGCCGTCAAGCGATCTGTCCACACTGTTGTCGCCCAAAAAAATAACAAGATCGGCTGTGTATTTGTCAAGCGTTTCACGCATGAGCTGCAGGGTGGATTCTTCCACATCCGCGTTGTCCTGAATGTCGGAGAAAATAACAATTTTAAACTCTCCGTTTTCATTGAATTGCAGCGCCTTGCTTGTGGTTTCAGCCGATGCGAACACAGGCAGGAATGCCATGCACAGCAGGCAGGAAAGTAAAATACAGAATACCTTTTTCATGTTAATTCTCCTTTTGTTCTTCTTTTCTTTCAAGGCGGGAATAAAAATATACGCTCACAAGAATAATCACACTGCCCGCAATGGTCAGCCATGTGGGGTATTCCTTGAACAGGAACACGGCAAGCACAGCCGCACCGACGGGCTCGCAGAGCTTGGCGGCGGTGATGAACGACGGGGACAGATATTTCAGACACCAGCTGAATACGCTGTGACCGAGCAAGGTGGAGGCCACAGCAAGCGCAAGCCCGACAAGAACGGTTTTTGCGCCGTAAGCAAGTGGATTTTGCTTTTGAAATGCGCAGAACAGCAGCAGCACAACCGCACAGCTGACATAAACGGTGTAGGTGTAAACGGTGGTGGATACGGTTGCTCTTACGATTCTGCCGATGAGGGTATAAACAGAAGCGGCAATGGCTGCAAACAGCGCAAGCAATATGCCGTAAAGTCCGATGCCTGCCGTGGTGTCTGCAAGGGCAATCAGCACACTGCCGCCAAAGGTTGCGGCAATGGCAAGCACAGCCTTCCATGTCAGCTTTCCTTTCAGGAATAAACAAAAACCGAGCGATACCCAGATGACATCCGTGCACACAATGGTGGTGGAGCTTGCAACCGAGGTGTGCTGCAGCGATTCAAACCACAGTGCAAAATGTACCGCAAGGAACACACCGCTGAGCACGCTCAACAGCAGTTCTTTTTTCGGCAGATGGAATAATTCACTGCGCACTTCCTTTTTTCCGAACACAACGGGGGAGAGAAGGGCAACGGTGCAAAGCAATCGCCACGCGGCAGTGACACTTGACGGGGCTGCGGAAAATCGTACCAGAATGGCAGACAGTGAAACGCCGATAACGCCGACGATCACCATGAGCATAGGGTGTTTTTCAAGATATTTCATATGTTTTCAGGCAGAAAGTACGGGGAGTGGGTTGAGTCACTCCCCGTGTTTCAGGTTCAGAATGTGATTTTGAGGGTTTTGATTTCAAAGGGCTTGAAGCGAAGCTGCAGCTTGTTGTCGCAGGTCTTAAGTGCTTCATCCTTTTCTTCGAGCAGGTTGCATTCGCTGACGGATTTTACTTCCTTGCCGAAGGACAGAACGGTGTTGGTTTCCTTGTTCCAGGTTTCGTACATACGCACGATGAGAGCATCGCTGTCCTCTGCCTTCTTGACGGTTTCAATGCAGATATTGTCGGCATCTGCTGCAATCAGCGAGAAGATATCGGCAAGTGCACCCTCGTGTGCGTCGGCCTTCTTTGCATAAAGCGGAACATTCAGGCTGTAGCCCTGGTTGACAACATCGCTGCCGGAAACCGCACCGCTGTGTGCGTAAACGGCAAAGGTGAAGGTGTGTCGCTCACGGTCCTGCAGGTGGTTGGGTGTGGTGGCACAACGAAGAAGAGTCGGCTTGATGTGGCCGTCCTTGACTGTCCAGCCGTATTTGCAGTCATTGAGCACGGAAAGGCCGAAGCTGTTGTCGGAAAGGTCGGCCCACTTGTGGCCGCAGACCTCAAACTGTGCGAAATCCCATGTGGTGTTGTTGTGGGCGGTGCGTTCAAGGTTACCGAACTGAATGTCAAAGGTTGCCTTGACGGCATTGACATCCACGGGGTAGTCTGCCTTGAGGGCAATGTTCTTTTCCTTCCAGTCAATATCATAGAAGATATCGAAGCGGTCGGTATGGGGATAGAAAATGAAATACTGTTCAATGGTGGAGAGATTGAACGGACGAACAACCTTGATAACGGTACGGGCTGCACCCTGTTCAAGTACCTCGCAGGAGGTCACATCATCAATGTACCAGTATTTTTCATCGTAGTAGCACTTGATGTCCCATGCTTCATGGTTGTGCGGTCTGTCCTCGTAGGCAATCAGGCGGTTGAGAAGCTGTCCCTCGGGAGCAACCAATCTGCCGCTTTCCTTGTGAAGCATTGAGGTGATATTCATGTTGCCGTCGAAGGTGACGGTGTAGAATTCGTTGTCAATGGTGTTGTCAGCAAAATCGAGAGCACCGCAATTGCAGGGAGTGCCTGCTTTGATTATAAATGCCTTATAGCCCTTTGCAGGCACATTCTTTGCAAGGAATGCGGTCTTGCCGTCGTATGTTTTCTGGGTGGGCAGTGCCGTGCCGTCTGTGTCATAAACGCAGACACCGTCGGGCAGGTCGCAGATGGCAACATCTGTTCTGTTGAAGCCGAGGGTGTTGAAAACAACAACACTGTCTTCCTTGACGCAGATGCCGTCGGTGATGGCTGTCAGAGCCTTGTCAATGAGCTGCTTGCCGTCTGCAAGGATGGTTTCGTACTGTTCCTTGGAATCCTCATAAACAGCTGCAATGGACGAGCCGGGGATAATATCGTGGAACTGGTTGAGCAGGATGATTTTCCATGCCTCCAGGATTTCTGCAGCAGGATAGTCTGCACCTGTGAGCACCTGTGCAAGCTTGCAGATGGTTTCTGCATCGTGATACAGAAGCTCGCTCTTGCGGTTGTATTTCTTGTTTCTTGCCTGTGCGGTGAGTGTGCCGCGGTGGAATTCAAGATACAGCTCGCCTGCCCATTTGGGAAGACGGTCGCTGCCTTTGACTTCTTCTGCAAGGCGGTCGAAATAGTCACGGGCAAATTCCATTTTTACATTCGGACAGCCGGGAATACCCTTTGCCATGCGCATACCCTTTTCAAGCATGCCTCTGGTCGGTCCGCCGCCACCGTCTCCGTGACCGAACGAGCACAGAACATTGCGGTTGAGGTCCTTGTTGGAATAACGCTGCCAGCCGCCGATGATGAGATCGGGGGTAAGGTCTGCGTTGTAGGTGGACATGAAGCCCTCCTTGACATTTGCACGCATGCTCGGAATAAAGTGCGAGAGGATTTCCGTTCCGTCAATGCCCTTCCACATGAAGGTGTCAAAGGGGAATTTATTGTATTCATTCCAGGAAATTTTGGTTGTCATGAAATAGTCGATGTCGGCTTTTTTCATAATCTGCGGCAGTGCACCCGAATAACCGAAAACATCGGGCAGCCACATGATTTTGTTGTCAACACCGAATTCATCCTTGAAGAAGCGCTTACCGACAAGGAACTGACGAACAAGCGATTCACCCGAAACGACGTTGGTATCGGATTCAACCCACATGCTGCCTTCTGCTTCCCAGCGGCCCTCCTTGATCATCTGCTTGATTTCTTCATACAGCTCGGGATAGTCCTGCTTGACGAAATCATACAGCTGTGCCTGCGGGGACATGAACTTGTAGTCCTTGTATTCACGCATGAGGTTGATGACGGTTGCAAAGGAACGGCCTGTTTTGTCACGGGTCTGACGCAGTCTCCACAGCCATGCGGTGTCAATGTGGGTGTGGCCGATGGCAGAAGTGACCATGCCGTTTTCTGCGCCGTAAATGTTTGCTTCAACATAGGCACGGGCTTTTGCAACACTGTCCTTGAACACGGCATAATCGGCGGTGTTCAGCTCAAGCATATTCACGGCATCGTTGAGATATTTCACAATATCCACTCTCTGCAGGTCATCGTGGCTGTAAAGATGTGCGGTTTCCCACGGTGTTAGCAGGTCATAATACAGAGCAGAAACATCATTGTCGATGACCCTGAGGTTTGCACAAAGCTGTGTGGGGCCTCTGTATTCCCAGTCATCGCAGTATGCGTTCAGGGCAATTTCATAGGTTTCACCGCCCTTGGCGCATTCTTCAAGATAAATAAAGGTGTGATTCATATCAACACCCTGCACCATCTTGCCGTTGACGAACACAATAAACTGCTGTGCTCTGTTTTCCCAACGGAAGGACGGGAAGGGGGTAATGTCGTAAACAACGGTTTTGCCTGCAAAGCGTTCGGGGATGGTTACGGTCTGCTTGAACCAGCAGTACTGCTCCTTGTAGCCCCAGAAATCGTCCTTGCCGAAGGCGGTCCATTCTCCTTCATTGATTTTGGAAATATCGGACTGACCGTCACGGAATAAAAAGTCACCCGTGTTTTCGCTGTCCGTAAAAATTCTGCCTGCAAGGTGGTCAATAATCTGCTTGATACGGGATGCAAGCATTTTGCGTTCATTGTTTTTGTCCACAAAGGGAATGTCAAAATGTGCCATGAAATAAGCTCCTTTCACATTATTATTTATATAATAACAGAATTAAAAAAGCGGGTCAATCAAAAAAAGACCGTCTGCAGGTAGAAAAGCAGGCGGTCTTTTTGGTAATTTTGTTGTATTATTATTTCTTTTTTCTGAAAACAACGAGCTTCGATGCCACATAATTGAAGATTACAACAAATACGGCATTGATGATTTTAACGAGATATTCGTTGAGGCGGAATACTTCAATCAGCAGTGCAAACACCGCAACATCAAAAATCAGAAAGCAAAGAATGCGTGCACCGAAAAAGGATACCATTTCTTTCATAACGGCGCTCTTGGCGGTTGCCCTGCTTTCAAACACAAACAGCTTGTTTGTGACAAATGCAAACAGCACCGAGCAGACCCATGCAACGGCATTGGAAACATAGACCCATTTCAGCGAAAAGCTGCCGACGGTGAGCAAAACCGTTTCATTGTTCTGTATTTTGCCGAACAGCCAGAAAACAACAAAGTTGACTACCGTTGTCAGCACGCCGAAAATGAGATACATCAGCACCTCATATTCAACGATTTTGGAAATAACAGGCAGGGAAAGCAGCTTGTCAAACAGCTTCACCTTCCGCAGTGCCGCAAATAAGTTGTCATACAATTTACGCATTTTTTAAAGTCCTTTGCTGTTGGGATTTTTCGCTTTTTTGATATCGAAATAGAATCGCACACCCTCTGCCGTGTTTTCAACACCGTAGGCCTGTCCGTGCAGCTTCTGAATGGAAGCAACAATGGCAAGTCCCAGACCGAAGCGTCCCTGTGAACGGGACATGGCCTTGTCGGCGCGGTAGAACGAGTTCCAGATTTTGTCTATGTCCTTGTCTGCGATGGGCTTACCTGTGTTTTCAACCCAGATTCTGTGCGCATCGGGCAGTGTTTTTGCATAAACGCGGATGATTTTTTCACCATCCACATGCGACATGGCGTTGGAAAGATAGTTGTTTGCAACGGATGCCAGAATAATCGAGTCGCCCTCACCGTAGCAATCGGCATCAATGGCATTGATTGCCGTAATGCCTTTTTCGGCAAAGGTGTTGGTTTCTTTCATAAACCATTCCTCGATCATGTCGTGAATGGAAAACACTTCGTTGGTCGGCACATACGCACCCGAGTCATATTTGGTGATTTCCAGCAGCTTCATGACCATCTGATTCATACGCACGGATTCGTCCATAATGACCGTGCAGTATTCCTTGGCTGCCTGCGGGTCGCTGTCGAGGAAGGTCAAAGCACCCTCCGCATAGCCCTGAATGATGGCAATGGGGGTTTTCAGCTCATGCGAAACACCCGAAATGAAGACCTGTCGCAGGTTGTCGAGTGTACGCTCGTTTTCAATGTCGGCCTGCAGCTTTTCGTTGTTTTCCTGCAGGTCGGTCAATGCCGTGTCAAGTGTATCGGACATGGTGTTGATTTTGTCTGACAATTCAGAAAGCTCCAATACCTTTGTCGGCGGCAGCTTTTCACTGAAATCAAGCTTACTCATTTTGTCGGTGATCTGCACCATCTGCTTGATTGGCTTTGTCAGTCGCATCAGCGCAAGACCGATGATTGCAAGCGACAACAGCAGAAGAAGAATCGTGATAGCGGACATGATCAGAATAACGATTCTTGTGTTGGAGGACAGGGCACTGGTCTGCATGATGATGTTCATGCGTTCGCCTGTTTCGGTGTACTGATAGTGAATCAGGAAGTCCACCTCAATGCCTGCCGTGGAATATCTGCCGATGGAAAAGCTGCGTCTTCCGACTGCCATGCTTTCGTCATTGAGCTGCTCGTAGCTTGTTTTGTATTTTTCGTCAATGACAGGGGCTTGTGAGAGCGGAAACTGAATATCCTCCGTCATTTCGGGGGCGTAGTTGGTGCTGTAAATGAGCTGACCGTCGGCATTGTAAAGCTCCACCTTGGTGTCAAACTCGGTTTCAACCGCCTTGATTGCCGTTGTGAAGCTGTCTGCATCTCCGTAGGTGCTCATAATGTCATCCGATGCAAGCCACATGCGCACACCCGGCAGAAGAAAATAAAAGGGCTCGGGAAGCTGTTCGTATGCAATCACAGGCAAAATCAAAGCAACCAGCAGAATCAGCGAAATGCGCCCGAAAATTTTTCGGGTGATGCTTTTTTTCTTCAAGCGGCGTCGTTTTTTCTTTTTTTCAGCCTGTTCAGCCTTCATTTTCTTTTACCTCAAGCTTGTAGCCTGTTCCGTAAATGGTTTTGATGTGTCTGGTGCCCCAATCACCGAGCTTGGTGCGAAGACGGGCCACATGGGAATCAACGGTGCGGATATCGCCCGTAAAGTCATATCCCCAGATGTCATCCAGCAGCTGCTCACGTGTGAACACTCTGCCCGGGGAGCTCAACAGCTTCTGCAGGATGGAATACTCTTTAACGGTAAGCATGACCGAGCTGCCGCCCAACCACACCTCGTGTGCAAAATTATCAAGCTTGAGCTCGTCCACGGAAACCACCTTGCTGTCGTTGGATGATGTGTCACGGCGCAGCAGGGCTGCAACGCGCTTCATCAGAACAGACGGGCTGCAGGGCTTGGTAACATAGTCGTCAGCACCTGCTTCAAAACCCATCAGCTCATCAAATTCCTGGCTTCTTGCAGTCAGCATGATGATGGGCACATCGGAATTTTCGCGGATTCGGCGGCAAACCTCCCAGCCGTCCACCTCGGGCATCATAATATCAAGAATCAGCAATGCGGTGTCGGGATTTTCTTCAAACAGGCGCAGTGCCTGCTCTCCGTCCGTTGCAGTCAATGGCATATATCCCTCATTGCTCAAAAAGTCACTGACGAGCTTCAGAATCAGCGCTTCATCGTCTGCAACAATAATCTTTTTCAT
>JAZOWJ010000017.1:0-4405 GCA_045659125.1 Acutalibacteraceae bacterium | reverse complement strand
ATGAATCCTTTGCCAAAGCCACTTCTGACTTCGTTCACCCCTCTGTCTGCGTCCCGCAGACATCTCCCCTTCCAGGGGCGACAAGGGGTGGGGGAGGTCTGTCTGTGCGTAACCTCAACAGACCGATAAACCATAATTTATCCAACAAAAAAGCAGCCCTGCCGAAGCAGAGCTGCTGATAAAAAAGCTGAAATTAAAGAATGATGACCGTGCCGTCTTCCTTGATTTCGATCTGGTCGCCGGTGTTGACGGTCTTGAGGAATTCTTCGCCAAGCTGGTCAACGCAAATCACGGGGCTGTTCTGCCAGACGCGTGCAAGGACGATACCCGATGCTGCAAGGGAGTCAATGTGCTCGGAGAACAGGAATGCAGCGGGGTTGATCTTCATATCGCAAACGGTCTGAATAACAAGACCGCCTGTGGTGGAGCCGATGGTGATGGGAAGGCAAAGAGCCTTGCCTGTGATATTTTTGCCGTAGATGTCGGCATTGTTCTGGTCAGATACAATAACCTCGGGCTTGTTGTTCATGGCGCTGCTCTGGAAGGTTGCAAGGGTGTTAACGCCCTGACGGGAAACAACAGCTTCGCCTTTCCAGTTGCCTGCAGCAATTACTCTGCCTTTGAATTCTTTCATTTTATTTGCCCTCCTTGCCTGTGAGGATGTTGAGAAGCTCGTCATCCTTGTAATATCTTGCCTTGGAATAAGTACGAAGCTTGTTGGAGTTGGTAGCAACTCTGTGGAGCATCATACAGATGGGATTGTTGGTATACATCAGCGGACAGATGCTTGCAAGGGTTGCGCCGGTGCTCAGCAGCTCCTGATACTTTGCAGTTGCGCGGAACTTGTCGGCAACGTCGGGAGTGGTGGTCAGCACGGTACGTGCGGTCAGCTTCTTCTTGCCGGTTTCCTTGAGGCCTGCAACAAGCTTGTCGGTCCATTCGCAAAGCTGCTGATAGGTCAGATGCGGGCAGCCGATGAAAACAAGCTGCGGCTTTGCATTGGTGTCCTTCCACATGATGGGATAGTTGAGATAAATTCTTTCAAGCTCTGCATCGTCAATGACATATTCCTTGTAATCATCACGAAGCAGTGCTTCACCCTGCTCCTTGGCTTCGGGAGTGAGGTTTTCGATGTGATACAGACCGACAGCACCGTTGGATGCGGTTGCAGCACCGAAGTCCTTGAGATAGCCTTCAACCTCGTCGGTGATTTCGGTTCCGATCCACTGATCAAGACCGACAACGTAGGGAACATCTTCCATACATTTCATACCGATTGCGGAGCCGAGAATCTGCGGCAGGGGCTTTTTGGTGGTCTTGACAGTGACCTTCCAGTGTGCCTTGCGGTTTTCGTCAATCAGGAAGCCGAATTCGGGAACAAGGCCGAGGATAGCACCGAACAGATCAAGCATACCGGAGTTACGATTGCACTTTGCACCGAGAACGGAGTTTGCAAAAACAACAGCACTCGATTCAGCCCAGGTCAGCACGTCGCCCTTGGAGGGACGGTTGCCGACTTCAGGATAGTAGCAGGTGCAGGTAAAGCCGTTCTTATCCTTCAGACCGACCTTCTGCAGCTGTGCTTCATACTTTTCCTGCTCGGAATACATTTTCTTATTAAAGACGAACTTCTCAAGGAAGTTGCACTTTACGTTTTCATAGTCAATGGGACGGGGGTCAACGGTGAATTTACCCTGGGTCTTCAGACCTGCTTCGATGAGCTGATCCATGGTAGCATACAGGGGCTTGAGAACACCAAGACCGAACGAGGTAACAAGATGCGCATCCTTGTAGGTTACGGGAACAAGGCGCTTTGCACCGAAGATGTCACCAAAAAGGACAACAGTTTCCATGACCTTCTGCAGAGTTTCGCCCTGCTTACCGGACAGAATGTCAATCTGTTCGGGGGTCAATTCCATTTTGTAATCAATCATTGTTTATTGCCTCCGTTATTTTTTTGTCAAAGTTTATTATACAAGGTAAAATCACAAAAATCAAGATAAAAAACATCATTTTTCCGCTTCAATCAACAATTCCCGCTCCTGCACAATGCTTTCCTCGCAGATATAATCAGCAAATATCACAATTTTGTCGTTTTCTGTCCGCACGGATACCTTGCGTTGCAGAATCTGTTTATCCTTCATTGCATCCGTCTCCTGCACGGCAAAGGCGGACAAGCAGATGAGCAATGCCGTTTTTTCGTTGTAGTGCAGCTTTTGCTCTGCAAGCCGACGGCATCCGTACCGCAAAAGTCCGATGGGTATTGTAACACCCTCTCTGCAGAGCAGGAACGAGGCGATCTCTGCCGTTTGCCTGCCAAATGAAAAGGTAAGCGGCACGGGCACCGTAAACCAATACAAGCCGTATCGCACACTGCTTTTTTCAATTGCATGACCGTTCACGGCAAAAGGCATTTCCGTTTGCAGGCTGCGGCTTGTGCGAGCCGCAATATCCGCCTTGCTTCGCACAAAGCGCACACCGCCGTTTTTTAACGGCAATGCACCGCCGACAAGAAGATCCCCCTGCGCTACCGCCTGTCCCTTCTTTACATAGCATTCCCCTGCATAAACATCCGCACGCACGATTTCACCGCCGTATGCAGCATACAGATTGCTGCTTATATCCTCCTGCGTGATGGCTTCCCCGTTGCGTTCGCTGATTTCAATGCAAGCCGTGCAGCCCTTGAGATACACGGAAACCCATTGCAGATTTTCCAGCTCCTGTATGGCACGGCTTCTGCACTGCACAATATCCACATTGCGCTGCAGCACCCCGGGACGCACACCGAGGGAAGCAAAATAATCACGCACATATTCCTCTTCCAGCCGTTCGCAGCCCGTCACCTGCACCTGCCACACCATTGAGGACAAAAAACCGAACAACAAAAAGGCAAGGCAAAGCCCGACGGGAATCCCCCACCGCAAGCGATAACGAATGGCAACAAACGACAAGCCCCGCTTTTGCAGAATCTGCAGCTGCATGCCGCTCTCCCCTGCCGCCGTTTTCAGCTTTTGCACATCCGCACGCAAAACCGAGCCCGTCATTTGATTGTCCGCTGTTCTTGTATTCATAAGGCTTACATTTTCGCGTCGGCACACATCCGTGAATTGCGAAACAAAGCCGCCCTGCACGCAAAATCGAACCTCACCGTCCACAAAACGATGCAGTCTGCGGCTTAACAAAGCAATGCACCGCCTTCCGAAAAGCTGAGACTCAACAGAGCACCGTGCACAACTGCCATGCCGTTCTCACAGCAGGCAATCTGCAGCTGATCGCCGTCCAATATCAGTTTATTGTGCTTCATCTTAAAAACAATGCGCTGTGCAGTGTATTCCGTGACCTCCTCAATACCGCACACACGAACGCCCTGTGAAGCGCCGATCTGAATATCGGTCTGCGTAAACAGATTCGGCAGCTCCAGCTCACGCGAGAGTGTGGTGCTTAATTTTTCGGAAAAAGAAAGCTGTTTTTCTTTCATTGCGGGTCCCTCCTGTTTGATAAACTATATGCAAACGGCATATACATAGAACAAAAACACAGGGTGAAAACAATGAAAAACGGAATCAGAAGCTTCCTTCTCTGCCTTTTTATTTTATCTGCAGCGGTCTGCCTGCTGCTGTTTTCAAAGCAAATACGCGATGGAGTGCTGCAGGCATTTTCGCTGTCGGTCAGCACCGTCATTCCGTCCCTTTTTCCGTTTCTGGTCTTGTCTGATTTTGCCTGCAACGTAATTTCACCAAGCACAAAAACAAAAGCAAACCGCATCACAAGCCCGCTGCCCGTCCTTCCGTCAGCAGGGCTTTCTGCCGTTTTGTTCGGACTGACAGGCGGCTTTATAACGGGCTGCAAAACCGCTCTGTCTTTGCATGACAGCGGTCAAATTACAAAAAAACAAGCGCAAAATCTTGTCTGCTTTTGCTTTTCACCGGGCCTCGGATTTGCGGTCAGTGCTGTAGGCAACGGCATGCTCGGCAACAGCAAAACAGGTTTTTTACTGTTTTCCTGCTGTACGATTTCCGCACTGTGTGTGGCTTGCTTTCTGCAAAAAGAAAAGAAGGACGCATCCTCTGCCTGCACAAAAAAGACCACACCTCCCTTGTCGCATATTTTTACAGCAGGTGTCGGAAAAAGTGCCATGAGCTGTCTGCAGATGACCGCATGGATGGCTGTTTTTGCAAGCCTGCAGGCAATTCTGACCGCCGTTCTGCCTGCAAGCACGCATGCATCCATGCGTCTGCTGTGCGAGGTCAGGCAGGGTGCATTGCAATGTGCAAAGCAAGCCGATCTTCCGCTTTGCGCAGCCGTGCTCGGCTTCGGCGGCTTGTGCATATTCTTCCAGCTGCTCCCCGATTTTCAGAAAATTGATCTTTCGCCCCTGCGCTTTCTGCGTTGCCGTCTGTTGCAG
>JAZOWJ010000016.1:0-9905 GCA_045659125.1 Acutalibacteraceae bacterium | reverse complement strand
ATCAATGCAGTCCGCTTTTTATATTCCTGCAAGCGCTTTCCAATCTATGGTGATGCCGTCAAACATCGGCACAAGGCGGGTCAGCATCATACGATGACGCATATAAGGGTGATACTGCAGCCCAAGCACGGCAAGCTCGTCAGCAACACCGATTTCCTTTGCTGTGACAGCACAGCCTGCCTTGTGCATCAGGTCGGTCAGCTCCTCAACAGACGGAAGCTCCTCGTTGATGATTCTGCGGATCTCCTGCCAGTGCTGTGTCAGAATTTCGGGGCTTGTTTCGTCAGTCACGGTCGGGGTGTTGTATTTTTCCACCTCGCTGCGGAAGTTTTTACCGTAAACGGCATACACCTTGTCCCAATCGGTTGTGTCGGGCACAAAAACAGGATTTTTAATCGCAGCAAGCTGCTTGTAAAGACGGATGCACATCAAGGTTGCAACGCCGCACTTTTTGCCGTGGAAATCGGAAAGCAGTCCCTGCTCGAGCTTTTTGCATTCCCAGAAATGCGAAACAACATGCTCTGCACCCGAAGCGGCACGGGTGGTATCGCCGAGCTTCATGGCAAGGCCTGTCAGAATCAGTCCCTCAAAAATGGCTTCGGCAGCCTCTTCATCCTCGCTTGTTACCTTGTCGGCAAGTGCAACCGCACGCATGAGTCCCTCTCTTGTGACCGATGCCACATTTTCACACATGGCTTCGCCGACGGTTAATTTTGCAAGCTTCCAGTCGGTCAGTGCGGTGTATTTTGCAATCATATCCCCGAAGCCTGCGCTTTTGAGCTCTGCGGGGGCTTTGGCAAGAATAGCCGTGTCACCGATGATAACGGAGGACTGCTTTGCAGGGTAAGAGATTTTAAAATTGTTTGCCGTCAGCGGACTGGTGACCGACGCAAAGCCGTCCATGGACGGTGCAGTTGCAAAAATGGCAAATTCCTTGTCTGCCACAAAGGCGGCACGACGGCAAATGTCATTCAGTGACCCTGTGCCGACGGAAAGAATACCGTCTGCATCGCAGGCAAGTGCCGCAATGCGCTCGGCTTCGTCATAATCGGCAACCCGAAGATTGTCAAAAATTTTGGTTTTGATGTTGAAGCCGCCATCCTTCAGAATGTCAAGAATGCCGTCAGCTGCCTTGAGGGTGTTGTTGTCTGCAACCACAAGAATATCGGTCGGGAAGCTGTTTCTTTTCAGGATTTCGGCTGTTTTCTGCAATAAACCGCTGCCGACGGCAACATCCTTTATATCGCATTCATGCTTTTGTCCGCAAGGACAGTTTTGTAATTTTGCAAGTATATTTGTTAAATCCATCGTTGTGCACCTGTTTGAGAATATTTTATATGGGGCTGCAAAAAACAGCCCCATTTTGTTGTTATTACAGCCAGTTGATTGTTTTGAGCCACATTTCGAGCAGACCGACCCACTGATGAATATTCGGGCGGTCATCAGCCACACCGAGTCCGTGCGGTCCGCAGGGGAAAATGTGCATTTCAAACGGTATGTTATGATTGCGCAGTGCTTCACCGTAGCGCAAGCTGTTGCACACATTCACGGCACTGTCATCCGAGGTATGCCACAAGAATGCAGGCGGTGTGGTGTCGCAGACAAGCTTTGCAGGGTTTACACTCGCATTGAGCTCCTGCAATCTGTCGCCCAATAGGTTCATGTAAGACCCCTCATGGGTGATTTTGCTGTCGTCCACCTCCCAGATAACGGGATAGCAAAGCACGGTCGCATCGGGCAGGAATTTTTCGCAGTCGATTTCATCCTCGCCTTCAAAGTCAATCATTTCACGGTATGTTGAGGTCAGTGCGGCAAGATGACCGCCTGCAGACGAGCCCATGATTGCAATTTTTTCGGGATTGATGCCGAATTCTTCTGCTTTGCTTCTGACAAAACGAATGGCTCGTCTTGCATCCAGCAACGGCAGAGGAAAACGGTGGGGACTTACTCTGTATTGGAAAACGAATGCAGAAATGCCCAGTGCATTAAGCATTTTTGCATAACCCTTCCCTTCGTGCTCGGCACGCATACCGTAGCCGCCGCCGGGCAGAATCACAAAGCAGGCATCTGTCTTTTTGTTTTTTGCAGGGTAGTATTCAAGCACCGGCTTTTCCTTGCAAAGACCCGGTGTCTTTTCCCAAAGCTTATATTTTTTCATGGCTTTTCTTAAAACTTGTCCATGGAATCGACACTCAGGACAAACACGGTTGCGCCGCCGACTGTGACGGGGGCATCCATGGCACCCTCTGCAAAGCCTCTGCCGTAGGATGCGGTCGAGGAGGGATTGTGGGTACGGGTCTGCGAGAATTTGCCGATGATTTCCTTGACACGTGCAACATCCTTGTCTTCCGCACCGATGAGGAAGGTGGTGTTGCCGACCATCAGGAAGCCGCCTGTGGTGGAAAGCTTGGTTACTGTGAAGTGCTCGCGGGTGAGTGCTGCGCTTACAACAGCGCTGTCCTCGTTGTTTACAATAGCAATAATAAGTTTCATGTATATTCTCCTTTATTGTTATCAGATCTTGGGGGAGAGCATTTTATAGCTCTTTTTGTCGAGTTGCTTGATGTCGGGAATTTCGTAGCGGTTGTCGTTTGCATCCTTGATGAGAATGCGTCCGTCATATAAGGGCTTGACGGCGGTGATGTGGTTGCGGATTTCAAAGGTGATGATGCCTCGGTCGGTTTCACAGGTCCACATCCAGATTTTGAATTTTTCACTCATTTCAATGAAGCGCTTGATGCGCGGCATCATGTAATATTCGCGCAGGCAGTCCTCCATTGCTTTTTTGGACTCGGGAAGCAGCTGGTCGATGTCACGAACAACCGCAATCTGCTCACCCTCGCTGTCAAGCAGAACAACATATTTGCTGCGACCGCTGATGGGGAACAGGCAATGCGGCTCGAGCATGTCAAAATGCTCGCCTGTTGCAAAATCAACATCCAGGAAAATGCCGTCGTTGATGGTCAGCTTCACTTCGGGACCTTCAATAAAAAGTATCATTCTGCTCCCTCCTTATTCAAAATTTTCTTCAGCCTTGGCAGCCAGCAGCTTTTCGCCCATGGACTGAATCTGCACAAGCTTGTAATATTTACCCTTCATGGCAAGCAGCTCCTCGGGCGGACCGCATTCAATGATTTCACCCTTGTCCACAACAACGATTTTGTTTGCCTTGCGCAGTGTGGAAAGACGATGGGCGATCATGATGGTGGTTCTGCCGCGGATAAGCCTTTCAATCGCGGTCTGAATGAGGTTTTCGGTTTCGCTGTCCACGGCTGCCGTTGCTTCATCGAAGAACAGAATGCCGGGATTTTTAAGAATTGCACGGGCAATGGAAACACGCTGGCGTTCACCGCCCGAAAGACCGACACCGCGCTCCCCGAGCATGGTATCGTAGCCGTCGGGCAGCTTGCAGATGAAGCCGTGTGCATTGGCAATGTCTGCAGCATGCAGCACCTGCTCAACACGCACATTTGGTGTGCCGTAGGCAATGTTGTTGAAAACGGTATCGCGGAACATCATGGGATCCTGCTGCACAAAGCCGATCTGCGAACGGTAGTAGGCCATGTCGATATCCTTGATGTTTTTGCCGTCGATGAGGATTTCGCCGTCATATTCGTCATAATAACGCATCAGCAGGTTGATGAGGGTCGATTTACCCGAGCCTGTTGTGCCGACGATACCGACGATGTCACCCGGTTCAATGGTGAGGTTGATGTTGGAAAGAACCTTTTTGGAGCGATCAAACGAGAAATTGACATTTCTGAATTCGATTTTGCCTTCGATGCGGTCGGGACAGTCCCCCTTGCCGAAATCGTGCTCGGGCTCTGCATCGAGAATATCCATGATCTTTTCAACCGAGGCAAGTGTATTCTGGTAAGAGTCGGACAGGTTTGCAAAGAAGTTTACGGGGTTGTAGAACATGCTTGCATACGAAATGAACGAAACGAGAATACCGATTGTGAAGCCGTCTTCTCCTCCGTTGATAATACCCTGACCGCCTAAAAACCATATAATCAGCGAGCCGCAGGTGACAAGGAAGGTCATAAAGGCAGGGAAGAAGCCCGAAACCTTGGCAACGACCTTGTCTTCCTCAAGCCAGTCATCGCAGTATGCTTCAAACTTGTGCACGGCTGCCTTTTCGTTGGTGAAGGCCTTGACCACGCGGATGCCGGGAATGGTATCCGCAAGAATGGTGGAAATGGCAGAGGATCTTCTCCATATACGCATATACTTCGGGCCGAGCTTTTTGCCGAAGAAGCGGCCTGTCAGTGCAACAAGCGGAACGGGAATCAGCGAAATGAGGGTCAGCTTCCAGTTCATCGCAAGCATGATGGCAAGAATGCCGAACATCATGAAGAACTGCACAACCGCTTCCTGCGTGATTTTGAGAATGAACTGCTGCAGGGTGGATGTGTCAGAGTTGATGCGGTTGATAACCGATCCCGTGGAGGTCTTGTCATAGAACGACATCGGCAGATACTGCGCCTTTTCATAAATATCCTTTTTCAGGCTGATGACGATTCTTGAGCCTGTCACACGAAGCAGGTACGAACGGAAGCCCGTGACGGCATATTGCAGGATGTAGCAGGTCACGAGAATGAGAATCACATTCACAAGGCCTTGTGCATCCTTGTTGGGCAAAACATCGTCCACCATAATGCTGGTGATGTAGGGCGGAACGAGTGCCATGGCAGTTGTGAAAATGGAAAGCAGCAAACAGACGATAAGCCCCTTCTTTTCGCCTGCAATGTATTTGGAAAGCTTGGACAGAATATGTCCTTTGTTGGAGCAGTTGATGCAGTCTGCATCGGGGGAGGGAAGCTTTCTTCCGCACTTCGGGCAGAAGGAGCGCTGCTTGTTGTAAACGGATTTTACTACTTCAACAAGCTCATCGCTGTAGCCTTCGGCATTGACGGAATTGATGAATTCCGCAGCAGCATCCGCCACGTTGGCAGCCGCATACGAAAAGCGCTGCAAGGATATGCGCTTGCCGTCCTTGCACTTAACGCGGAACGTGGCATTGCCGTACATTCTTTTGACCTTGGCTTCCTCAATGTCTGCAAAAGCCACGCAGACAGGGTTCTGCCCGTTGGTCTTGTCGAAGGCAAGTACATGTGTTTCTGTGAATGCAAGCAGGCTTTCACCGTATTTTGCATGCAGATCAAGGTCGCCGACAACACAGAACAGCGGTTCTTTTTCCGAAAACTCGGCATTGAATGCGGGTTTCAGACTGTCGGGCAGGGGACGGTTGAAAACTGTGTTCATAACGATCACCTCTCTGTTTGCGGTTTTGTCGCAAAAATATCAACACATGCGGGATTGCTTATTATGCACTCCCACATTTTGCATTATAGGGAGGCAAAAACCAAAAGTCAAGGATTTGACAGGTAAAGTGAATTTTTGTTTACTATATACAAATATATATAATGAGCATTGTTTAAAATGCCCCAATAATTTCAGTATTTTTTCTTGACAAAAGGCATAAAATTTTTTATAATTGTGAATTGGTATGTAATTTTAAACAGAAAGCAGGAAATAAATTGCTTCGTCGCTTTACAAAAATCTTTTATTCCATGCTCAGCATCTGCGTTGCATTTGCTTGTGTCGGTGTACTGACTATGACAGCCGCGGCTTTCACACTTGAGGGTGACGGAAACCGCACCGATTTTACCGTGAATAGTCTGACTGTCACGGAGGTCACGCAGGATGATGCATTCTTCCCCTTGCAGGATGGCCGCAGTGAATGGTGCTGTGTACTTATTGATGCAACAGCAAACACATGGAACTTTTCTCCTTATACCTACTCGGTGGACGGCTTCTGTGTGAAAACGCAGGGCATGCTCAAGGATGAAAATAATGCAATTGTTGTGCTGGAAGCTCCCATTTCTTATTCCCGTGCCAAACCGCAGGATTTTGTTTTGCGTGTGTATCTGCACATTCCGCCCGATGCAGCAGCTGCAGAGCTGGTTGCAAAGCTTTCCTTTACCGCGCAGAGTGCAACCAAGGCCATCGGTGCGATTGAGGATGATATGAAGATGTATCTTCCCAAGCTGGATATGCAAAGCCAGCATGATTATATTGTAATTGATAACACAAAACCGGATGCAAAGGTTGCATCCGGCTTTTTTTTATTATTGTGCTTTTAATTGACCTGCTCTGTCTTGGCTGCCTTTTCCCATGCGGCAATATTGCTGAACAGATTATCGGGTGCGCAGATGACCTCGTTGACGAGTGAACGCGAGGTGTAGAAAATGCCTTGCCTGTAGCAAATCGGGATAAACGGCATTTCTGCTGCAAAGGTCTGCAGGAAATCGCCAAGCGGGGTAATACCTGCACAGTAGGATTCCCAAACGGCATTGGTGGTATCCTTTTCATTGTCAATACCCCAACCAAGGGGGTTGCCGGGGAAGAGGAATACAGACATATTCATGTCAGCCGTCAGCCTGACCTCGCCGAGGTATAAATCGTAATCGCCGTCACGGATGGCTTCGTAATAATCCTCCTCTGACAAAACGCGGACATGGACCTTAATATCTGCCGCAGCAAGCTGATCGGCAATCTGCGTGGCTGCACCTGTTTTGAAATTGTTGTTTTCGCAGCAAACAAGGGTGAAGGTATAGCGGGTTTGCGGCTCGATCTGTGTCGGGTCGCCCTGCTCGATGAGCTCACTTTCGCCCGTTTCGTATTCCGAAATCAGCGATTGCGCCGCATATATATCGGCTGTGGTGTAATTTTCTGCCGTTTCGGACTGCAATGCAACCCAGTCGGGATGCACGGGCAGGCTTGTTGCCTGTGCGTAACCGCAGAATGCGTGTTCGACAATCAATTGACGATCCACAAGCCTTGAAACGGCTCTTCTGAAAACGGGGGAATCGAGCTGTGCACGCTGTGCATTGACACCGAGAAAAACAAGATTTGTCATCGGAATCGTAGTTGACGTTGCAGAAAGACGCAGCACCTCGCCGTCAGCCAAGCTGCTGAAACTGCAGTCGATGCGCTCACTTTTCAGCGAAAATGCCTTGGATGCATCGGCAGCAGAGTCCACGAGCCTGATTTGTGCGGCACGGACATTGCCGTTGTAATAATTCGGGTTGTAAAGCAATTCAGGACCATCTGCGGTTTTGGTGAAGGAATAAGGACCAGCACCGACAGGAAGGTCATTTGTGTTGTCAGCCGTGCCGTATTGCACAATCGGGAACGTCAGCAGGCTGCAGGCATTTATGTTCGGTCTGGACAGCGTGAACACGATGATATCCGAGGTAGCTCCGATGGAAACATTGGATATGCACGACAGCTGTGTTTTGAATGCAGGGGATTCCTTTGCCAAACGGAAGGAATACAGCACGTCTGCCACCGAAATCGGAAGTCCCTGTGCGGTCATGATGCCTGTTCTGAGCGTAACCTGCACCTCGGTTGCGGTCTGGCTTGCTGTTTCTGCCATCACGGGCTGCGGACAGAAATTGTTGTCCAGCTCATACAACGGCAGGAATGCCAGCGGCCACAAATGAAGATTGTCTTCACCCTGTGCAAAAAACGGATTCAGACTGTCGGATGAGCAATAGGGCACATTCAGGGCGCCCTCGGGAACAACAGGCTGCACGGGGTCGGCTGCGGATGGCAGCGTGTCTGCACAGGATGCAAGCAGCAGCAATATACACAGCAGGGATGTGATTTTAATCAGTAATCGAAACTCTTTCAATGTGAACAGCCTTTCCTGTTTTATTATCGGTTTCAATCAGCACACCGTCCATACGGCAGGTGCCTTCACATTGCTCAAAACGGATGGGAAGCCCTGTGCGGATACGGTCGGTTGAGTTTTTGATGCTGACACCCAGCACGGATTGAATAACCCCTGTCATGCCTGCATCCGTTATGTAAGCCGTTCCGTTCGGCAGAAGCTGCTCATCTGCCGTCTGCACATGGGTGTGTGTGCCGAGAACGGCACTGACTCTGCCGTCCAGATAAAATCCCATGGCCCGTTTTTCTGCGGTTGCTTCTGCATGGAAATCCACAAGAATATGGCGGATTCCCTCGTTTTGAATTTCCTTGAGAGTGCGCTCAACGGCATCAAAGGGGTTTTCTGCGTAGTCCATCCACAACGAGCCCATCAGGTTGATAACAGCAAGGCGCATACCGCGCTTTTCAACCACATCCCAGCCTCTGCCCGGGGCCTCACGGTGGAAATTGACAGGACGGATAATCGGCAGATTCCCGTCGAGCACGGAATAAATTTCATGCCTGCGCAGGGCATGGTTGCCGGTTGTGATAAGATCTGCACCGCTTGCAAACAGATGGTCTGCCGATTGCGGCAGAATACCGTTGCCGGGTGCACTGTTCTCACCGTTGACAATGCAGAAATCCACATTTTTCAGCTTTTTGTATGCCGGCAGCAGCCGACGGATGCAATTGCAACCGGGTGTGCCGACCACATCGCCGATAAAAAGAATAACCATATAAAATGCCTTTCAATGGAAAGGAGCTGTAAAAAGTCAGATTTTTACAGCTCCGTCGTTTTTTGTTTACTTAGCGTAGTCGAATGCACGGTTTTCACGGATGATGTGAACCTTGATCTGACCGGGATATTCGAGAGTTTCTTCGATCTTCTTTGCAATATCTCTTGCAAGAATGATCATATTGTCATCCGATACCACCTCGGGCTTGACCATGATGCGGACTTCGCGACCTGCCTGAATGGCAAAGGACTTGTCAACACCGTCAAACGAGGTACAGATTTCCTCGAGCTGCTGCAGGCGCTTGATGTAGTTCTGCACATTTTCGCGTCTTGCACCGGGACGTGCTGCGGAAATGGCATCGGCTGCCTGCACAAGAATGGCAACGATTGTTTTTGCTTCCACATCGCCGTGGTGTGCCTGAATGGCATGCAGCACTGCTTCGTTTTCCTTGAACTTGCGTGCGGCTTCAACACCGAGGGAAATATGGGTGCCGTCCTGCTCGTGGTCGATTGCCTTACCGATGTCATGCAGAAGACCTGCACGCTTTGCAAGCTTGACATCAGCGCCGATTTCGGCAGCCATCAGACCTGCGAGGTAGGAAACCTCAAGAGAGTGGTTCAGAACATTCTGACCGTAGCTGGTGCGGTATTTCAGTCTGCCCAGCAGCTTCACAAGCTCGCCGTGCACACCGTTGACACCTGCGTCAACAACAGCACGTTCACCTGCCTGCTTGACGGCCTGCTCAACCTCCTTCTTGCTCTTTGCAAACATTTCTTCAATGCGGCTGGGATGGATTCTTCCGTCCACAATGAGCTTTTCGAGGGTGAGTCTTGCCACCTCACGGCGGATGGGGTCGAAGCTGGAAACGGTGATAGTTTCAGGGGTGTCGTCGATAATCAGGTCAACACCTGTGATGGTTTCAAGGGTGCGGATATTGCGACCCTCACGGCCGATGATGCGGCCCTTCATGTCATCATTGGGAAGCTCAACAACGGAAACGGTTGCTTCTGCTGCATGGTCGGCTGCACAGCGCTGAATAGCACCTGCAATGATTTCGCGGGCCATGTTGTCGGCTTCGTCCTTGTATTTCTGTTCAACCTCAAGAATCTTGAGAGCCTTTTCGTGGGTCAGCTCTCCTTCAAGGGTTTTGATGAGCACTTCCTTGGCCTGCTCCTTGGTGTAGCCGGAGACCTTTTCGAGCATGTCAAGCTGACTTCTCTTGAGGGATTCGGCTTCTGCAAGCTTGTCCTCTGCTTCGGAGATCTTCTTCTGCAGAATTTCGTCCTTCTTTTCGAGGTTTTCGGTTTTCTTGTCGAGTGTTTCTTCCTTCTGGTTCAGACGGCGCTCCTGACGCTGCACCTCGGCACGGCGTTCCTTGAGCTCGCGTTCAAGCCCGGTGCGTTCCTTGTGGATTTCGCCTTTTGCTTCCAGAATGGCTTCTTTTTTCTTCTG
>JAZOWJ010000015.1:0-5907 GCA_045659125.1 Acutalibacteraceae bacterium | reverse complement strand
CTTGTGAAAACGGATATTTTCCGATTTCGTTGTGCTGCACCTCGAATTTTGTGTCCGCAAAGGCATAGTTCCATTCTGATTGCGGTATAAAATGATAATCACAATAGGGGAATTTGCGTTCTACTCCGAATCTGGTGTATTCGAACATTTCCTTTTTGTAGCGGATGGGAAGGCTGAACAGCAACGAGCCCATTTGCAGGGTTGAAAGTCCGTGCGGTCGGGCTTTCAGATACGGTGTTGTTGCAAATTCGACTGTGATTTCCGTTTTGCCCTGTGCAATGCTGAAGGTAAGGTCTTTTGTTGCTGCGGCTTCACCGTTGACCTGCAGGTTTTCAGCAAAGGACGGAATGCGGATGATGAATTCAAAGCTCTTGTCCGATTCAATGGTGTAGTGCATTGTGTTTTTGAACGGATATTCGGTTGCGAGACGGATTGTGATGCCGTTGTCGTGAAGCACACTCGGAAGCATAACGGCATTGATGATTTTATTGTCCTTGTGCATGAATGCGGAAAGTGTCAATTTCGGCCAGCCCTGATTGAAGTTTGCCGTGCAGCAGCCGAAGTTCGGTTCAAGTCCGAACAGATGCGCATCGGATTTGTTTGTGCTGAACGGTGCCATGGGCATGGTGCGCTGACAGGCAATCTGATTCACCATCTGCACATACTGATGTGTCCACATATCCTCGCTTAAGGTTGCAGGCAGTGCGTTGAAGGCGAGCACCTCGAGCCGCTCGGCCCATTTGTTGTCGCCTGTCACTGCAAACAGCAGTTCATACGAGTACATCTGCTCAACAACCGAGCAAAGCTCCGTGCCTCGGGAGGGGTCAATTCCCGACAGCACCTCGTCACCCGTGAAGCCCTCAAAGGCAGTGCCGTTGTATTTGTCAAGCACAGTGCGCAGTTTTTCGGCATTGTCTGTGTATTTTTCTCCCAATAATTCGTGTGAAACGGCCTCGCTTTTAAGCTGCATGGTAAGGTTCACGATGTGGGTATGGAAGGTCCAGGCATGGGTTCTTGTTTTCCAGAATTTTACTGCCGTGTTATAGTCAAACCCCTGCTTTTTGAGAATCTGTGCAAGCTCGCGAATCCAATCCTCCTTGTATTTTGCATACAGGAAATTGAGCGCAATAAAGGCTTCAAACCATCTGTATTTTGCCCATGCAAAGAGCTTGATTTTGCCGGTTTTCAGCAGAATGTAATAGTTGTGCATGGCTCTGTAAATAATTGCGGGGATGCGCTCATCTCCCGAGCATTCGTAATAAACGGTCAGGGTTTTGCAGATGAGCTGCAATGCCCATGTGTCATAGGTGCTTCTTCTTGATTCCTTGCACGGACAAATCCAGCCGTCTGCCTGCTGAAGTGCTATGATTGCATCGATATATTTTTTTGCAACCGCAATCATCTCGTCATTTTTCAACAGATAAGCCAACGGAATAAAGCCGTCAAGCCAGTAGGGAACGCGCTCCCAACCCTCACGGTTGCCGCCGATCCATTTGCTGTCGCGGATATCGGGCCAGATTTTATGCAAATGACCGCTTAAGCCCTCTGCCTGAATTTCAAGCTGACGCAAAAGCCATCCCGAGGGGCTGATTTCGTTTGTAGTGTAAAGCTGCCATCGATTCATGATATTACCTCGCAAGTATCATTTCGGTTGTTAAGGAAATAGTAACAGATTCAGACACTTTTGTCAATTTACAAAGTATTATAAGAAATTACCGTTTGTGTGCGAAAAAAAATCTTTTTGTCGTTTTAACAGATGAAAGGGCTTGTGCAGAGGGCTTCTTTTAAAATAATAAATACAAATTGAAAATCAGGAGGAATTTCATGCACGTACAGAAATGCTCAAATTGCGGAGAATATTTTGAATTTATAGCCGCACATAACGATGTTGTGTGTGCCTGCTGCGGTGAAAAGCAAGGGAAGGAAGCATCGGAAGCAATGCTTACAAATTATGATTATTACAGATTGATTTCGCTGCGACCTGCAGCCTGCAAGGGCAAGCAGGTCATTTTGTCATTGGAGCTGAAAAATGCCCGTCTTTTCAGGGAAGCGGCCGATGTCTGCAGTGCAATCGGGATGAAGGCGGGGGACACCTGCAGTGTCCGTGCAAGGCTTGTGTGCAGAGAATCGCAGCATGAATATGTCGATCTTTATATGAGTGAGGACACCTTGGACGACTTTATTGCTTGCTTCGGCACTGAGGGCATTCAGGCAACTGCGGTTGTTGCGGCAGAGGTGTTGTATGCTGTTTACGATGCTGTCGTGGACGGAATGAGCTGCAAAAGGGAAGTAACAGGCTTTAAAGTGAACAGAATTCTTTTTGGCGAATAATTTTTCTTTATGCATTCCATGTATTGGCGGATGCGGAAAAGGAAATACTAAATAATGCATGACAAGCAGAAGTTATTACTTGACAATGACTTCTGCTTGTCGTATTATTATTCTGTATGACTATGTAAATAAGCATTCATTTTATTTTAATAAGTACAGAAAGGTATAAGCTTATGGGTTCTTATCTTCCCGGGATTTTTACCCCGCACAGAAAAGGTACGAAGGATGCTGCCGTAGCACGCATTGAAAATGTGCAGACCGTGACCATCCCCATGTCCATGCATATCGGCAAGCCTGCCAAGCCTGTCGTCAAGGTCGGCGACATGGTAAAGGTCGGCACAAAAATAGGTGAGGCTGACGGCAGAATATCATCAGATATTTATGCAAGTATATCAGGTAAGGTGATCCGCCTTACGGATTTCCTGCTGTCCAACGGTGCAACCACCACGGCCGTCATCATTGAGGCTGACGGTGAAATGGCAGCCGAAGAGGTTACTGCCCCCGTTATCAACAGCCGTGAGGATTTCATTGCTGCCGTCAAGGCAAGCGGTGTGGTCGGTCTCGGCGGTGCAGGCTTCCCGACGCATGTCAAGCTTGATGTGCCTGCCGACAAAATTGATTATCTGCTCATTAACGGCGCTGAATGCGAGCCGTATATCACAAGTGACTCGATCACCATGCTTACCCGAGGCGATGATATTCTTTGTGCAATCCGTGCACTCAACCGTTATCTCGGTGTTAAGAATATTATCATCGGCCTTGAAAAGAGCAACAAAAAGGTGATTGCTGCCATGAAGGAGCTGGCTGCTTGCGTAACGGATTGCTCTGTTACCGTGAAGGTGCTGCCTGATAAGTATCCGCAGGGCGGTGAAAAGGTGCTCGTTTATCACGCAACGGGCCGTAAGATTGCAGCAGGGAAGCTGCCCATTGATGTCGGTTGTGTCGTTCTCAACAGTACCTCTGTTGCTGCAATCGGCTCCTATCTGCAAACAGGTATGCCCCTTGTCAACAAATGCATCACTGTTGAGGGCGGTGCCGTCAGACAGCCGCAGAATGTGATTGCCCCCGTCGGCACACCGCTGAAGGTGCTGTTTGAAAACTGCGGCGGCTTTACCGAGGATCCTGCCAAAATTATTTACGGCGGCCCCATGATGGGTATTACCGTGCCCAATGCGGATGTCCCCGTTATCAAAAACACAAATGCTGTTCTTGCACTGACCAAAAAGGAAGCAAGGCTGCCCAAAACAACAGCCTGCATCCGTTGCGGTGCTTGTGTGAATACCTGTCCGTTCAGTCTTGCTCCTGTTTCCATTGCCGAAGCATATGACAAGCAGGATGCGGATGCTCTTGCTGCGCTTCGTGTCACCTCTTGTATGGAATGCGGCTGCTGCAGCTTTGTCTGCCCTGCAAATCGTCCGCTTGTGCAGCTCAATAAGCTGTCCAAAAAACTTGTTACGGAAAATGCGAAAAAGGAGGCTGCCAAGTCATGAGTGCATTGTCTACCGTTATGGTTTCTCCGCATATTCACAGCGGTAAATCCACCGCAAAGATTATGCTGGATGTTTTAATTGCTCTGCTTCCCGCCACCATTGCAGGTACGGTCATTTTCGGCTGGAGGGCATTGGCGGTCGTTGCCGTCTGTGTTATCTGCAGTGTCGGCTTTGAAGCACTTTTTAATCTTGCAATCAAAAAGGATCAGACCGTCGGTGATTTGTCTGCAGCGGTTACAGGCCTGCTGCTTGCTTTGAATCTTCCCGTGGATGTGCCGCTGTGGCAGTGTGCGGTCGGCTCCGTTTTTGCAATTGTTCTCGTCAAATGTCTGTTCGGCGGTCTCGGCTGCAACCTTGTGAACCCTGCCATCACGGCCCGTGTATTCATGCTCGTTGCCTTCAGCTCGCTGGCTGTTCCGTCCTTCCCCGTGGATGCTGTTGCAACTGCAACTCCGCTTGCCGCAGATGCAATGCCGTCCCTGCTCGATTTGTTCCTCGGCAATCACGGCGGTGCCATCGGTGAAACCTGTGCACTTGCCCTTCTGCTTGGCGGTATTTATCTTATTGTCCGCCGTGTCATCACATGGCACATCCCTGTGCTGTTCATTGCAACTGTTTTTGTGTTCTCTCTGTTCATGGAGGGCTTCGATGCTGTTGCAGCCCTGTCCATGATTCTTTCCGGCGGTCTGTTCATCGGTGCTTTCTTTATGGCTACCGATTACACCACCTCTCCCTACACCGCATGGGGTAAGGTCATTTTCGCCGTCGGTGCAGGTCTGCTTACCTGCCTGATCCGTTATTTCGGAACATATCCCGAGGGTGTATCCTTTGCAATTCTGTTCATGAATATTCTCAATCCCTATATTTGCAAATGGACCGGACGTAAAGTTTTTGCAGCAGGAGGCGAGAAATAATGAAAACAAAAATCAAGAATCTTGCAGTGTTTATCTGCATTTGCTCTGTCATTACCCTGCTGCTTGCAGCAACAAACTTTATCACAGCTCCCATCATTGCCGAAAACCAGAATGCAGCCGCCAATCAGGCGCTCATGGAGGTTATGCCCGATGCACAGGGCTTTGAGGTTGCAGACATCAGCGCTCTGACCCTTCCTGCAACCGTTACCGAGGTCAACAGAGAAACCTCGGGGCTCGGTTATGTTATCAAGCTTAAAACCGCGGGCTACGGCTCGGACATGATCATCATGTGCGGTGTTTCTGCTGACGGTGTTGTTACTGGTGCGGTTTGCCTGTCTTCCAACGAAACACTCGGTAAGGAAAAGACCTACGGCGAGAGCTTCAAGGATAAGGATACCGCAGGTGTTGAGGCGGTTGATATTATCACAGGTGCCACCAAAACCACCGAGGCTTATAAGAATGCTATCAAGGATGCTCTGAATTCTGTTGTTATTCTCGGCGGCGGCTCGGTTGATATCCGTACCGAAGAAGAAATCCTTGCCGATAATCTTGCTGCAGCATTCCCCGACGGCGAGGGCAGCTTTGAAAAGCTGTTCATGGTTGAATACGTCGAAGGAATCGATGCTGTTTACACCGCAGCAAACGGCAAAGGCTATGTTTTTGTTGTCGGTGAGCAGTTTGTCGGTGTGGATACGGACGGCACGGTCGTGACCGAAGGTGTTGAAGACGCAACACTGTTTACAAATGCACTTGCTGTTATCAAGGCAAGCGAAACACAGGAAATTGACCTGACCGCTTATCCCGACCTTGCAAAGCATGTTGTTTCCGCAAAGAAGACCGCAACAGGTAACTTCATTCTTGAAACCAAGGGTGCAGGCTACGGCATCAAGGGCGGCAATGAATATCATCCCGCCTCGGGCGAATATATCATTGTCCGCGTGGCTGTTACACCCGACCTTAAAATCATTGATTGTATTACCGTTTCCGAAGCCGAAACCGACGGTCTCGGTGATGCCTGTGCAGACGAAAGCTTCTATGGTCAGTTTGCAGGCAAAACAGAAGCCGATTATACGGAAATTGATGCCATCAGCGGTGCAACTCTTACCACAGACGGCTATCTGCAGGCAATTGAACGTGCCTTTAACGCAATCAAAACCCTGAACGGAGGTGCT
>JAZOWJ010000014.1:0-3539 GCA_045659125.1 Acutalibacteraceae bacterium | reverse complement strand
TTCCTTCCATGGCATAATGTCCACCTCTTTCGTGTCCATTATACCTGATGGCTTACCGATGTGCTGAACCTGGGCTTACCGATGTGCTGAGCCTCCCGACTTACCGATGTGCTGAACCCGTACCCTGTCGCTCCGATTATAGAGCATGAATAAATCACATAAAAGAATACAAATTGCAACAAATTAAACACTTAATGGCAAGTGTGTGCGATATTATTTATAAAGATTTAGTTCAAACTGAAATTTAAACCGCAAACTGCAAATTGTATTTTCTATAATGGCAACGCCATTCCGATAATTTTGCATTTTGCAGTTTGCATTTATGGTTTGTCCCTTAAATAATCTTTAAGTTTCATCTCACTCACTATATAGATTAACATTCTTGTTAAACATTCTTTTATATCATTCTTGTATATAATTGTATGTCGGTATGACAAAACAGTCGGCGCAAAAAGTGCCCTTGGTCAGACACAGTGTCCGACAAATTGCCGACCGCCCTGCCTGCGAAGCCTTTGGGGATGCACCTTTGCAGCTATCCCTGTCCGCATTTTGTCAGACCGATTGCCGACCAATTGCCGACAAAAGTGTCGGCAAAAAAAGGGGATGTAAAAAAAGTGCAGATCGCATAAAACGAAAAAAATAAGGGATTCTTTGTTAAACACAGAACAAAAGAATCCCTGAAACTATAAAAGGATAATATTTTCTTGAAAATATGTTTTATGCTATGAACAAACTTCGCCTCTCGGCGTACCTTTGTACGCCTTCGGGTCCCCAAAAACAAAGCTTTTGCTTTGTTTTTGGCTCAGTTTGTCCATTCTGCGCATTTTTTCCTATCCCCTTTAAAGCAATCAAGGAGCTGTGAGAAAACTTGAGTTTTTACAGCTCCTTTGAATTGAATTTATTATTCCACAATGTTTGCAAAGCGGCGGATGACGTATTCGCAATCGGCTTTGTCCATGATCTTCGGCACGGGATAGGTCGGGTTGCCTTCCTGCAGGGCACGTGCAACAAGGGTGGGGATGTCCTTTTCCTTGACGTCGAGCTTTGCGGGAATATCCATGCTTTCGTTGAGCTCACGGATGGCCTTGATGAAGGCAGCAGCCTTCTGGTTGTCGGTCATTCCCTTGGTGTCAAGGCCTGCAAAATCAGCAAGCTTTGCAAGACCTGCAGCAGCGGTTTCGCCGTAGTATTCGAGCACATAAGGCAGAATAACTGCATTTGCAAGACCGTGCGGCACGCCGTACAGACCGCCCATGTTGTGCGCGATGGCATGCACATAGCCGACATAAGCTCTTGTGAATGCGATACCTGCAAGGTGGGAAGCCATGAGCATGTTGGAACGCGCTTCGGTGTTCTTGCCGTCGTCGTAAGCGGTTTTGAGGTTTTCAAAAATCAGCTTGACGGCACGCTCTGCACAGTCGATGGTTTCCTTGGTGTTGGCATTGTTGATGTAAGCCTCAACTGCATGGGTCAGTGCATCGATACCTGTGGTGGAGGTGATGTGCTTGGGCAGACCGTAGGTAAGCTCGGGGTCAAGCACCGCATACTTCGGACGAAGTGTGGGGTCGTTGATGGCATACTTTTCGTGGGTCTTGGGATTGGTAACAACAGCAGCAACCGTGGTTTCGGAGCCTGTGCCTGCCGTTGTGGGAACAGCAAAGAGGGTGGGAATGGGCTTGATGACCTTCAGAAGACCTCTGAGCTTGGAGATTTCAGTCTTGGGACGGGCAATAATAGCACCGCAGGCCTTTGCACAGTCCATGGGAGAGCCGCCGCCGAAAGCAACAATGGCTTCGCAGTTGTTCTTCACATAAAGATCTCTTGCGGCATAAATGTTGTCGAAGGTGGGGTTGGGCTGTGTGCCGTCATAAATGACATATTGGATACCCTGCTCATCCATGGCATCATAAAGCGGCTGTGCAAGACCGATTTTGGTGATACCGCCGTCGGTTACAACAAGCACCTTCTTAAATCCCTTTGCCTTGATGAAGGCGGGCAGCTGCTTGACAGCGCCTGCACCCTGCAGCAGCTCTGGGCTCTTCCACGGCAGTACATACGCTGCACCGCGCATGACAACCTGATATGTACGATAAAAAGCATTGATAGGTTTCATCTTTCTGCCTCCTTATTTTATGAAGTTAATTTTACCACTTTATGCTTGTTTTTGCAAGCACTAAATCATTATTTTCCGTTTTTCTGCTTGCAAATGTAAAATTAGGATTGCTTTTTTTGTGCAAAAATGTTAATATTTTAACAGCTTATTTTTAAACCAACCGAAAGGGGATTTTTAATTATGAGAACCGCAATTTACGGCGCAGGCTCACTCGGCACCGTGCTTGGTGCCTACATCGCAAAAGCAGGTGTGCAGGTTGACCTCATCAACCGCAACAAGGCACACATTGCCGCCCTCAAGGAAAAGGGTGCACATATTGTCGGCACGGTCGATTTTGTGCAGCCTGTCAATGCGCTTCTTCCCGAGGAAATGGAAGGCAAATATGACCTTATTATCCTCATGACCAAGCAGCTTTATAACAAAGAAGTCCTGGAATTTTTGCTGCCCTTTCTTGCAGATGACGGTGTTGTGTGCACCATGCAGAACGGTCTGCCCGAATTGTCCGTCAGCGAGGTTGTCGGTGAAGAACGCACCATGGGCTGCTCGGTCGCATGGGGTGCAACCCTGAAAGAGCCCGGTGTTGCAGAGCTGACCAGTGAAGCCGACTCTCTGTCCTTCGGCCTTGGCAGAATGGACGGCAGACACGACAAGAAGCTTGACGAGGTCAAGGCTGTGCTCGAATGCATGTGCACCGTTATTATTGAAGATAATTTCATGGGTGCTCGTTGGTCGAAGCTGCTCATCAACTCCGCTTTTTCGGGCATGTCCGCTGTTATGGGCGGTACCTTCGGTGATGCTGCCGAACGCAAGGATTCGCGTGTCTGCTGCCAGAATATCATCAAGGAATGCATCGATGTTTCCCGTGCCGCAGGTGTCACCATTGAACCCGTGCAGGGCAAGGATATCGTAAAGCTGCTTGACTACAAGGGTGCATTCAAAAAGAAACTCGCATTCCTCATTCTGCCCCTTGCCATCAAAAAGCACCGCCTGCTCAAGGCAAGCATGCTGCAGGACCTTGAAAAGGGCAAGAAGTGCGAAATCGATGCCATCAACGGTGTTGTTTGTGCTTACGGCAAAAAGCTCGGCATCCCCACACCCTACAATGATAAGGTGGTCGAAATCGTCCACGGCATTGAGGACGGACTTTATACCTACACCTTCAGCAATGTAAAGCTGTTCTCCAAGCTGCCGAAATAAGTGAAAAAAGACGCAGTGGTCATTGACCGCAGCGTCTTTTTTAATGCATTTTGCATTTAAAAAACCGAGGCCTTTTGAGCCTCGGTTCTGCATTAAATGTTGTTCTGCTTTTTAGCTGCAAGCACCGTGTTCTGCATGAGCATGGCAATGGTCATAGGGCCAACACCACCCGGAACGGGAGTGATATAACCGGCCACGGCGGCCACTTCGTCATAGGCCACGTCGCCGC